>JAGLNE010000086.1 GCA_023139655.1 Candidatus Parcubacteria bacterium | reverse complement strand
GGCTTATGATATTTATTCCCGGCTGCTAAAGGACCGGATCATATTTTTAGGCGAGCCGATCAGCGATCATGTAGCTAATAATATAATTGCCCAATTTTTGTTTCTGGACGCCGAAAGCAAGAATAAAGATATAAAATTCTATATTAATACTCCGGGCGGCTCGGTTACATCCGGTATGGCCGTTTATGACACTATGCAGTATGTTAAAAGCGATGTAACTACGATTTGTTTGGGCATGGCCGCCAGCATGGGGGCGACTCTTTTGGCTGCCGGCACCAAGGGCAAGCGTTTTGCCTTGCCTAACTCGGAAGTAATGATCCATCAGGTTATGGGTGGCACTGAAGGCCAGGCCAGTGATATTAAAATTCGAGCCGAGCATATCCTCAAAGTTAAGGTTCGACTTAACAAAATATTGGCCAGGCATACCGGGCAAAAATTTGCCAAAATAGAGGAGGACACGGACCGTGATCGCTTTATGACGGCTGAAGAAGCGAGGAAATATGGGATTATTGATAAGATTATTGTAAAGTAGCACTGAGCAGAGAACAAAGAACACAGAACACAAAATGTTTATTTAAACACACTATTCTAAGTTAATGAATTGGTGTGTTTTTTATTTGTTCCATGTTCATTGCTCCATGTTCCATGCTGGCTCCGACAATGCTGCCCCCCCCTCTTTACAAACCCTCTGCCCTGTGTTAATATAAACAACGTAATCTTAAATAAATAAATTCTGTTTTTAGGAGAAATTCAGTGTTGGTAAATAATTATCTTTAGAAATTTATGACTTTTACTAATAATTTTACTAGCCCAACTGAATATCAAGCAATTATCTCAGCGCGTTAATCAGGCGCGGGTATTTTTTAACTACCGTATACAATCGCCCTAAAAACAGCCTAAATACTATGGATTTCGTATTATTAGCTGTGTTTCTAGTCGGCGGTTTTTTAGTTGGCTATTGGCTACGCCAGCAACGGATCGATACCAAAATCAAGCATGCTGAAGAAAAAGCCGAGAAAATTCTTGCCGACGTAAAAGCCAAAGAGAGTGAACTTAAATTAAAGGCTCAGGACAAGGCTTTGCGCATTGTTGATGATGCCAAAAAAGAAGAAAACAGGCGCCGCCAAGAGCTATCAAACCAGCAAGCCCGTTTGGAAAAACGGGAAAACACTTTTTCACAAAAACTTTTAGAGCTTCAGGATAAACAGCAAAAGCTTTATGATAAAATTTCTAAAGTTGAAGAAGTAAAAGAAAAAATTAAGAGCATTAAAAAGGATCAATTGCAAAAATTGGAGAGTATTGCCCAAATGTCCAAAGAAGAGGCCAGGGAAGTTATTATTAAAAATTTGGAAACACAAATGCAGGAAACCCTTAGTTCCCGTATTCGCAAATTGGAAAAAGAAGAGACCGAAACTTTGGAAGAAAAAGCACGCGATGTTATGGCCAGCACTATGCAGCGGCTGGTTTCCAATTTTACGCCCGAGATCACCACTACTACGGTTGATCTCCCGAGCGATGAAATGAAGGGCCGCATCATTGGCCGCGAAGGCCGGAATATTAAAGTGATTGAGCAGCTAACCGGCACGGAAATTATAGTAGATGACACTCCTAATTCAATTTTGGTATCCGGCTTTTCGCCAATTCGGAGGCATATTGCCAAAAAGACTCTGGATAAGCTTATTCTTGATGGCCGGATTCACCCGACTAAAATTGAAGCCGCGATTGAAGATGCTAAAAAAGAGCTGGCTCTGGATATTAAAAAGGCCGGCGAGGACGCGCTTTACGAAGTCGGCATTGCCGGACTAGACCCTAAGCTAGTATCAATTATCGGCCGCCTTAAATACCGTACCAGCTATGGGCAAAACGCGCTGCGGCACTCTTTGGAAGTCGCCCACCTCTCCGCCTTGCTTGCTGAGCAACTCGGTGTTGACGTAACTATTGCCAAGAAGGCCGGCTTGCTCCATGACATCGGTAAGGCCGTGGACCATGAAGTGCAAGGTACGCATCCGGAAATTGGCCGTGATATTGCCAAGAAATTTGGTTTACCGGAAGAAATAATTGCTCCAATTGAGACTCATCATGATGATAAACCCCGCGGCTTAATGTCTATAGTCGTTAAAGTGGCGGATGCCATGTCCGGAGCGCGCCCGGGAGCGCGTCAAGACACGTATGAGCGCTACTTACAGCGTCTTGAAGAGCTGGAAAAGATCGCTAAATCCTTTGATGGCGTGGAAAAATGTTATGCGATTCAGGCCGGTCGCGAGGTCCGAGTTTTCGTCACTCCAGAAGAAATAAACGATGTTGAAGCCTATAATCTGGCCCGTGAGGTGGCGAAAAAGATAGAAGGTGAACTCAAATACCCGGGCGAGATCAAGGTTAATGTGATCAGAGAAATGCGGGTGATAGAGTATGCACGGTAAAATCTCATAACTCATAACTCATAACTCATAACTCATAACTCGCAACTCATAGCATAATATACAGCCCTCCGAATAATTCGGGGGGTTTTTATTTTGTGCTTGCTATTAAAAAATACTTATGTTAGCATATTATTAGTTGTTTCTTTATTTTTAATACTAAAACCTAAAAGCTAACACCTAGCAGCTAATAAAAATGAATATTCTCTTTATCGGTGATATTGTCGGCCGGATGGGCCGGCAAACAATTAAAAAACTTATTCCCAGGCTTAGAAAAAAACACGCGCTTGATCTTGTTATTGCTAACGCGGAAAATGCCGCCCATGGCTCCGGGGTTACCGAGACAATTATTAAAGAGCTGATGGAAGCTGGGATAGACGCTATGACGACCGGTGATCACGCTTTTCGTAACCATAAACAAATTGAAATTTTTGACAGTTTTCCAATTATCCGGCCGGCTAATTTACCCCAAGGCGCACCGGGCCTGGGGCACATGATACTGGAGAAAAATAACAAAAAAACGCTTCTCATAAGCTTGATCGGGCAGGTTTTTATGAACACTAGCGTGGATAATCCCTTTATTAAAATAAATGAAATATTAGCCAACATTTCCTTGCCAAAGGAAAACCTATCTGCTATAATTGTTGATATACACGCGGAAACCACATCAGAAAAAATCAATATGGCTTACCATTTAGACGGCCGGGTAAGCGCGGTTCTTGGCACCCATACCCATGTACCAACCGCGGACGGCCGGGTGAGTAGAAAGGGTACAGCCGCCATAAGCGATGTTGGTATGTGCGGAGCCGCTAATGAATCGCTTGGCATTGCCAAAGAAGGGACATTAAAAGTTTTTTTAACATCCATTAAAGAACCGCATGTATTGCCGGAAAAGGGAGAAGCCACTTTAAACGCGGTTTTAATTAAAGTCGGAAAAGACCAAAAAGTCACTACCATAAAACAAATTATTGAGAATATTAACATTAAATAAGAAAAATAATAAAATAAGAAAAATAAGAATTAATTAGTGTAGTTATCTTATTTTTAAAAATTATGAATAAAGCAGCTTTAATTGAGCGCATTGCGGCTGAGGCGGCAGTGAGCAAAAAGGACTCAGAGCACATGCTTGAGTCATTGGTAAAAATTATTATTTCTGAGTTAAAAGCCGGCAATGAAGTAACTATAACCGGTTTTGGTACTTTTCTCTCCCGCATCCGGCATGCCCGGGGCGGTGTTAATCCGCAGAATCCTAGCCAGCGGATCCAAATTCCTGAAGTTAAGGTCGCTAAATTTAAAACCGGCAAAACTTTGAAAGACGCCCTTAAAGGCAAAATTTAGCCCTAGGCAACACAGACATAAAAAAATAATCCCGATGACTCGGGATTATTTTGTCTAGCTTGACAATCAGGCGGTTTTATTATAATATACATTTGTAAATAATTAATGAATTCTTGAAAATAGAACAAGCAGTTCTATTTTTATATTTAAATTTTAGATATATGAGTGAAGATAAAAAGGAAGATACTTCCAAAAAGCAAGAAATAAAAGAATCCTCCTCCGCCAACGCTTCGGCGGACAAGGATAAAAAAAGTATTAAAAAAGAATTTCCCGATCTTAAACCGGGGATGACGGTACGTGTTTATCAGCGCATTAAAGAGCTTAATATAAAAGGCGAAGAAAAGGAAAGAACGCAGTATTTTGAAGGCATGATCATTGCCAAGAAACACGGCAAAGAAGTTGGCGGTACAATTACGGTTCGTAAGATCTCCAACGGTGTTGGCGTGGAAAAAATATTCCCCTTAAACCTGCCCACGATTGAGAAGATAGAGATCAAAAAGCAAGCCAAGGTTCGCCGCGCTAAGCTGTATTTCCTTAAAAGGGGTTATAAAAAACGCCTTAAAGAAAAGATTGTTTCTTAAGCAAATATTGCTTTGGGCGAGTGGTGGAATGGTAGACACGCAAGCTTGAGGGGCTTGTGGCCGCAAGGCCGTGGAGGTTCGAGTCCTCTCTCGCCCACCACTGAATAACAATTAACCATTAACTTTTAACAATTAATTTCTTAAAATCATGGTTAATTGTTAAGTGTTAAAAGTTAACCTGTTAACACGGGCGCATAGCTCAGTTGGCTAGAGCGCTTCGTTTACACCGAAGATGTCCGGGGTTCGAGTCCCTGTGCGCCCACATAAAAAACTGGCTATAAAAGCCAGTTTTTTGTTTAAAAAAATAGTTATAACTATAAATATTTGTTATAATATTAAATAATATTTATACAATAGTAATAAATTCTAATATGTGTGGCTATTTGAAATCCAAGAAAAAACTATTAATATTTTTTTTACTTTTGTTTTTACCGCCAGTAGTAATAACAATATCTTTTTTTAATCCTTGGGAAAAGATAGAATTTATGTTAGAGGAAAGTAATACGTCATTTATTGAGCTCACGGTAGCTAGAGAGGTGCCAAGTAATTTTTTTACTTTAACTTTAGATTTATTTGAGGCCTCAAAATTTTTACCTTGGTATAAAATATTTATTAATAATCAAATTGATGTTCCGCTTGGTTGTGAAATGACAGGAGGTGCTTTAATAAATTTGAGAAAAAATTACCCAGCAAAATATGGGTTTTCAAATATGAATAAGTGGTTGTATGAGTATAAGCCTGGGGAGGCAAAACTGGGAGTTGGTTTTAAAATTCCGCAGGGAGAAACAGGCTATTTTTTGGCTAAATCAGATTTGGATAATATAAATTTCGGTCCAGTAACTGTCGTCACTATTTGTGATCGTATAGTTGACTATGAGGATTTAAATTTTCAGCTTGAAAAAATTAGAGTTTACGCCAAACCATTTATTTGGGCATGGTTCATAAAATTATTTGTTGTTTTAATATCTTGGATAATAATTATTTCTTCAATTTTTAGCATAATAGATTTTATTCAAAAAAAGTTTAAGCCGAAATTTTAATTTTTACATATATTATAAAAACACCCCATCAATTTGACTGGGTGTTTTTGTTTTAAAAAAAATTAATTACAGAGTTTACTTTGTAATTAAAGATTATTTTCTTTTATATAAATTGTGTTTAGGGTCTAGCCAGACTATAGAAAATATGTTGCCTATAAAATAACCATGGACTCTACCATGTTCATTGGTGGATAAATGAAATTGCCATGCTTCATCATCTAGTTCTTCAAGGTTTGGTATGCCGAACGAATCTTCTGTTACATTTTTATCATTAAATTTAATTCTATGACATCTTAGTCCGTCGCTATTATAGATAGTCATTTCGCGCCGACTCATTGAAGATATATCACGAAGTCTTTGGACTAAGGCTTGGAAATAATTTTGACCTCTGTTTTTATAATTAAATTTTTCACTAGCTTGAAGGCATCTAAAATTAAAAGACACTTTCATGTCTTCGTCTACACTAGTTGGTCTTATCCTTTTACTTGATGGCTCTATTTTAATTGGCTTAACTCTGGAGTTGCGCTTCATAAAACTTTTCCATTGATTCCTTGGAAATAACGGTGTCACATTTTTCATCTGACTCATAACCATCCCTGGCATCAATCCACGGTTTTTCATTATGGGTCATAAGCTCAAGTTTATACGCTCCATGGGGCATATAAACGGAAGCGACTTCATCCAAAAAATCAACAGTTTCGGAATTAAATTTTTGTTTAACATTTTTTATATCCAGATTTGTTATAATTGGGGATGAACCTCTTTCTTTGTGGGTATGATATAGTTCAGGTAAAACTGGACCATGAACCCAAGCTTCAAATTCTTCATCAAATAATGGTTTGTGAAAATTTGCCAAAAACCAAGCCTGTGCATAGTAAACCAACTTTTGTAATTTTAAGTTTGTTATTTGATCACCAGTTGAATTTGCTTTAGCTAAAAAGAAATCAGCCACATCTGACGCGGTTATATTTTTTTGTTCTTTTGCTTGCTCTGTCATAATATTTGTTATTTTAGGGGAAATTTTAACTTAACAGAAACAATAATGAGAGTCAAGAAAGTTATCCATATGTTAAATATATTATAACATAATTACCTTTTAAATGTAAATTTTTTTAAAATTGTTTATACTATTTTGTGTTCTAGCGTATCTATACAAAAAAACTGGCTATGCGCCAGTTTTTTGTTTTATGAATAATTACAGAATTAACTCTGTAATTGTTTTTCTACATAACTAATCACTTTTTTAAAAACTTCGTTTTTATTGATTTTGGAAGTATTCAGGACAAAGTCGTAGTTTTTTAGATTATAGATATTAATGTTAAAATATTTTTTATAACGCAGATTATCGCTTTTAATGCGTCGGTGATGACTGGCCATGACCTTAGCTACTGAATCTAAATCATTGTCTTCATTCCTTTGATTTTTTTCTTGCAGTTCACTAAACACCCTTTCGGCGCCGATTTTTTCATCTACATCCAAATAGATTTTTAATGAATGAGGGATAAAGTGCCACGAAGTTCGTCCTTCAATAATAAAGTTATCCTTGGTCTCACCAAGTTTTTTTTGATATTCATCAACCTCCAGGTCGGTTGACGGGTCGGTTTCACCCAGTTTATTGTACTCAGCTAAAGTCAGGCCGCGCCCCTTGGCTTTCTCACGCCTTAAGCCGCCAATGTAATAGCGGGGCCAGCCTAATTTTTTTGCCAGCATTTTGGCGATAGTGGATTTACCTGACCCGGCCGGGCCATTGATTGAAATAATCATTTTATTTTAGTATTTAATAATTTTGTTAGTTCATCCGGTAACTCTGTTTCGTATTTTTTGCGCTCACCCTGCAAGTCATCAAATTCCAGTTGATGGGCGTGGAGAAAAATTCTGTTTAAATTTAATTTTTCGTTTTTAACTTTTGTTTTTTTTGAGCCATAAAGGTCATCGCCGACCACCGGATGGCCAAAGGCGGCCAGATGGCAGCGGATCTGGTGGGTGCGCCCGGTTTTAATTCTCACGTCAAGAAGGGTGTAGTTTATGTATCTTTTCAAAATTTCAAATTCGCTTAGCGCAGTCCGGCCCAACGGATTTTTTTCTCTCTTAACGGTTTTGGGCAGAGCTACCATTTTGTACCCGCCCTTACTGCGGTAGATGGGAAAGTCAATCCTCCCTTCATCTGCCTCAATCTGCCCATAAACCAGGGCAGTGTAGTGCTTGGCAACAGTTCTTTTTTGAAATTGTTTTTTTAAATTATCAAAACTCTCATTCGTGCGGGCAATTACCATTAGGCCGGACACCAGCTTATCCAAACGGTGCACTATTCCCGGCCGAGCCGGGTCATCACCGACCTTTTTAATTCTGGGGAATTTTTTTATTAGCTCATCAACCAGAGTTGTTTCTTTGATATGGGGAGCACCATGAACAATTAAACCGGCTGACTTGTTTATCACTAAATAGTCCGCGGTTTTTTTAATTATTTTAAATATCATATTTTATGGTTGTTTTAATATTTTTTCAAATTCTTTAAGCATATTATCCAGAGTATATTTTTCTGTTATTAGTTTTTTACCGGCTTCACCCAGTTTTTTTCGTAGCTCTTTTTTTCGTCGCAGCCTGATGATGGCCTGAGTCAGGGCCTCCTTATCGTTTGGGTGTACGAGCAGGGCATTAATTTCGCTAGTGAATATTTCTTCATAATCAGCCGTTTCTGGGGCGATTATCGGTAGCCCGGCGGCCATGGCCTGATGCATGGCAAATAGGTCTACTAGGTTTAAATGCTTAGCAATGATCAAATAAATATCCAAATTAGCCAGCCATTTTTTTAGTATTTTTTGCTCACCAACAAACCAGACCAGATGATTGATCTCCATTTTTTTTGCCAGCCAGGATAGTTTTTTTCTTTCCTCGCCTTCACCGATTATTATCAATTGGATATTGGGAATAACCTCAAGCGAGTCTTTAACGGCCTGAAACAGATGTTCGCCTGCATGTTCTTTATTTAAATCCAGGATCGTACCCAGGCTAAAGAATTTTTTCTCCCATGTTGCTTGGTTGCCAGCGGCTAACTTGTTAAATATATTGTCCTGCAGGTGGCTAATGCCAGTGGCAAAGGGCAAAACCGTAATTTTTTTGGCCCGGCTCTTTTTCTTGGTAATAATTTGTTCCTTTTGATAATTGTTAAAGACTATTTCCTTAGTAAATGTTTTCATTATGTTTATGCCCAGGCGAAGACCAAGCGGTATTTTTTTATTTTGAACATTTTCCAACTTCATAGTTATTAGCTTGATTTTGAAAATCTTACACCACAGGGGCAATAAAAAACGGCCCAGGTCGCTAAAACAAATAATAGCCGTATAATGGCAGCGGTATTTAAGGATGAATGTCCAGAAAAGAGAAAAAAGTAAATAAAACGGCCAAAGAAAAATAAATAAAAGCCTGAACCATATATTATTTATATTGGGGTGTATTTTTAGTATGCTCGTGTTTATATTACCTTCCGAAAAAATTCTTTTGGTTTTTTTATCAGTAGTATAACAATTTAGTTTATGCCCCTTTTCATTTAAAAGCAGAAAAAAGTCCTTTAAAGGAAGAATATTGCCCCTTGAATGGATTAAAAGTATTTTAGCCATTATTTTTTATTAATTAAATCTAGAAGGTCTTGCTTGGCAATACCTTTTAATAAATATAAAAATATAAAATAAACCGGAGCGGCGATTAAAATATGCAAGATAATATTACTTAAGCCCAGATTTTTTGCCAGCAGAATTACTCCGCCCATAAGTATTGAGGCTAAGGCTGCCTTTATCAGGATTTTAAATTTGGGAAAGAAACGGGTATATTTCCAGACCAGGTAAAAACCGGCTAATCCAATTGCTGTTTCAGAATAAAGGGTGGCCCAAGCCGCGCCAAAGTAAGAAAAGCGGGGAATTACGATAAGATAAATTATCAACGAAGACAGGGCAACAAACAAGTAAGCGGTAATTATCTTTTTTTGTTTATTAATGGCAATGATCGCGTGGCTAAACATAATGCCCATAAAGATCGCTCCGGCCGAGAGGATCAGGATCTGCAAAACCGGACCGGACGCGGCAAAGTCCTGGCCGGCTATTAGCACCATTATTTCCTTGGCAAGCAGCAGGGTGCCGACTATCATCGGCAGGGCAAGAATAAGCATTGCGTCAAATGATTTTTGCATTACGTTTTTAAAATCCGTTTGTCTCTCCTTGGCCCAGGCCAGGGTAATAATAGGCAGGATAATGCCGGCAAACATAAAAGGAAAGGTAATGACCACGTCAATTACCTTGTAGGCGGCGCCATAAATACCTACTTCGGCGATTATGCCCAGATCACTTTGGCGAGGAATAATTGAGAGAAGAAAGGTATCGGCTTTCAAGTAAATTAAATTTAAAGTAATAGTTAGGGCCAGCGGCCAGGATAGGCTGATAATTTCACCCCAGAGCGCAAAATTAAAACCAAGTTTAATGCGCGAGATCTTGCGGGAGAAAGCAAATAAAAGCAGAAAGTTAACAGCGCTAGCGATAAGCGTGGCCACCATTATACCGCTTAGGCCAAATTTAAATTTAATGGATATGTATACGCCAATGAGTAGAACCAGGCGGCTGGTGACTTCGGCGATTGAGACTTTGTCCAGCCGCAAGTATTTTTGGAATAAGCCGACCAGTATTTGATTAAGGGCGATAAAAAGAAAAGAGCCAGCCGCTATCATGACTGCCAATTTGATGTTGGCGCTATAAGGGAAGAGTAGTACTGTGATGGGGGCAAGGCCGAGAAATATGAGCGCAGATACCAGCCGGAGAGAAAGCAGATTGCTAAGCATTTTTTGTTCGTTTACTCCCGGCCGTGAGATCATTTGCACGGTTATTAAGGTCAGCCCCAGATCGGCGATAATGCCGAAAAAAGA
>JAGLNE010000085.1 GCA_023139655.1 Candidatus Parcubacteria bacterium | reverse complement strand
CTCTGTGTCTCTGTGCCTCCGTGGCAATCTTCTAAATCCGTTTTTATCCTGTCATCCCGTCCAAATCTTTGCTTTTTCACAGGATAAAAAACAACTGATAACATGAAGACGCGATAAATCGCGTCTCTACATCATTATTATGTTTTTCAATATTTTTATTTAGGGTTTGCAATTCTTCTAAGAATTTAATAATCCGGTGCTTAGATTCATAAACCACTACCGGATAGATACTATCAGCTATTCTCTGGATAAATGTTTGGCGGCCTTTTTTGTGGGGCGGAAAACCCATAAATACATATTTGTCGGTCGGGATACCGGAAATGGACAAGGCGGCGGTTACGGCTGAGGGGCCGGGGACCGATTCAACCCGTACAGACGTATCAAATTTTTCAATTACCGCTTGTACCAGCTTGCCACCCGGGTCGGATATGCCTGGCGTGCCGGCATCACTAACTAATGCCAGACTCTTGCCATCTTTAAGTAAATTTAAAATACGCGTTTGTTTTTTTTCACTAGAATGCTGGTGATAAGAAATGGTCGGGGTTTTAACACTGTAATGCGAAAGCAGCTTAGCGGTCACCCGCGTATCTTCGCATAATATAAAATCAACTTCGCCCAAAATGCGAAGCGCTCTCATAGAAATATCCTCTAAGTTACCAATCGGCGTGGCAACTATATAAAGCGTAGACATAACTCACATAACACATAACATAGAACACATAACACAGGCAATCTCTATTTGCTACGTGCTATGTGCTATGTGTTGCGTGCTAATTAGACTATTTCATCCTTCCTTTCCTTAACATACCTGGTCCATTCTTCGGTGATGGCAACAAATACTTTAAACGGTGCTTCGATAATAAAATCAAGGACAAAAACAAAGACATTTACCTTGGAGAAATTCTCGCTTAACCACTTACCGGCGCTAACGATCGGGACATAGAAAAAATCCGCGATAAAACTAAATACATTTTCCTTGGGCGGTAATATTAACAGTTCTTTGGCGTTCTTGCGGATGCGAATAGAAAAGAAACTGACCAAAGCCAAAAAGAAAAGAAAGATAATTATTGAAACGGGGCTAAAATGAATAGCATTCAAAGCCCAAACAACCGCGCCAAAAGACAGGAAAAAAGTAATCGCGTAAATTATACCAAACATTGAATTGGAAAACGCACTGCGCTTAGCCGGCTGGCGCAAACGGTGAGGCTCTTTTCTTTGGTTTTCTTCAAACACTATTTCCTTGATCCCTTCAACGATCTTTAGCGAATTGGCCTCACTCGGCATACGAGAGAATAATACGATCAAGAAAAGTAAAATCGCCGGAAAAGTAACATTAATAAACAGTGATATTGGATTGATCTCTTCCCCAAACCAACGGGTAGCCGGAATCTCCAAAATAAAAGCAAAAAATGATTTAGTAATAAAAATATAAAGGATACTTCTGACAGCCGCCCGCCACAGCTTGGATTTAGCATCGTGGTACTTTTTGCCGGCCGCCTGCTTGATCATGCGAGAGAAGGCCACCGGATCTTTAAAAAAACTTTCATAAACCTTGACCGGATTATTCGCGATCACGTCATTTAAAATTTGAAAAAATACGGTATAGCGGCTGACGATCCGGTTAAGCTGGGGCGTCAAAGGGTGGTCGATTTGATCTTCAATCGATTTTTTAATAGAGAGAATATTTTTCCCAACATCAGCGATTTCCTCTTCGCTGGCTTTGAGCCAATTGGGATGAAAATATTTTAACAAAATAAAACTTAGCATCTCCCTATCAAATTTAAGGTATGAGCGATGAATAGCGACAAATATCTGTATCTCCCGGTCAGTTTCGTACTCATTGGCATCCTCCAAACTGATATCATCAAGCAGGGCCTGGTACATATAATCAATGACCACCAGATCAACCTGGCTGCGCCCCAAACGCTCTTCCATATCGCTGGCCGCCAAAGCCATGATCCAATTGGTTAGCGCGTTACGCTCTTTGATCTGCAATGAGCTATAGCCTTCAACCGCGTAGCGCCTGAGCGATATGTATTTATCAATTATCTGGCCGAATTCACTGATTTTTGTTTCCGGAATAGTATTATTCGGTAAATATCCCGCCCGGATAAGTTCGGTAAGTAAATGCTCGGCAATTTCCGCGCCCTTTGCCCCCGGGCTGATGGCGCCTTCAATTACAATTTGCCTTTTCAAAATACGCTCAATCGCGTTTTTCCTAAATAAATGCTCTTCTTTGTATTCAACCGTATTACGGATCTTCTCATAATAAAACGCCATCTTGGAAACAATCTCGGAAACCGAAAGCCGCGGAATATCTTTTTGCTCCTCAGCTGGCGGATTCTGCGCGTAATAAACCGCCTGAAAAAGCCGCTTAGCATTTTTGCTTGGCGTAGAAACCGGATTGTCTTCTTTCCTTGTAATAAGTGGATTAACCATATTATTGTATCTCAAATGAATCAATTATCCCTTGTTTTAACTCGTTGTTCCAACGCTGGGTCCAATCTTTTGGAATAAGCTCCCAGAATTTAATAGTATAAGTTTGCCCGTCTTTCTCGCCCAGCTTGAAATACTTAGTACCGCCTGTCTCACTCTCCAATATCTCATCCCAATTCTCACTTAAAAATATCCGGACTTCAACCGGTTTGGCATAACTGGGTACATCCATAGGATAATCAACATCAGAGGTCGGCACGAAATATTCCATAACAACATATTCTTGATAATTTTGCCGCTGGGTCTGGTAATATTCAAATTCTTCGGGGAATGTAATATTAAAACTAAGCTCATTATTACGGTAATAATACTTGTTGTCATCCGATAGCTCATCCATGTTTGGTTGCTTGGCGCAGGCGCTAATGATAAATAACAAAAAAACAAGTACGAATAATTTTCTTTTCATATAAACAAAATATAGTAATCAGGAGGCAAGTATCAAACAAATAAAAGATGGCCCTGTTCACTGTTTACTAATCACTATTTACTAAATTCTGAAATGTTTCTCAATGTCTTTTTTAAACGCGTGGATTTTGTAAGCGCCGTAAAGAAAAACGTAGGCGATTACCAAAACAATCAAGCCAAACACCAGTCTGAGCATAAAATCAGTCCAAACAATTAAAACCGACAACAAGAGCAGGATTACTCCGGTAGAAGTGAGTGACCAAATTAGGCCATTGAACTTTTTATTAATCTCCTTGAATAAACTAATCATATTTTATAAAAAGTTAAATAAGAATAAAAAGAAAAATATTATTTATAAATAAAAACTATATCTTATTTTTCTTATTTATCTTATTTTTTATTATTTTATTATTTATCTTATTTATCTTATTTTTTAGTGCAGAATCCTAATTCGCAAACCAACTCCAGCTTTGGATCGCAGTCGTAATCAACGCCGGACAATTCATTGCAGCAGGGCTGATTTGCCCCGCCGCAAGGGTGGCAAAAGTCATTATTAAGTAAATGCGCTGGCGCGCAAGTCGGTTCAAATTGACAGGCTATTTTGGAGTTAGCACCGCAATAAATACATGCTCCATTGCGGCATTCTGTCCGGCTGGTATCACGCTTCTCTTGATTTTTGCAGGCAATACCGGTAGTACAGCAGGGGTTGCCCGGCGTACCGCAAACCGTGCAAATTTCCTTATTACAAACCAGCTCTCCGCTGCAAGCCTGGCCATTATCACAACAAGGGTCGCTAATCCCCCCACATTCAACACAGTAGCCGGCAAAACATGCCAGACCATCGCCGCATTCCGAATCACCGGCGCAACAAAAAGCGCCTTTGATCCCGCAATCACATTCGTCTTTGCAATGATTTCGGTCCGGATTATTTGGGTCCGTGCAACACTGCTGGGCGTATAGACAGGGTTGATCCTTATTAGCGCAACAAGGCAGGCCATCCATGCCGCATTCCCGGGCATAGAGCACCTCTTCTTCCCATTCATCTTCCTGGGCAATAGTGGTTGTTTTTTGCTTGATACACCCTGTGCTAAGCCCGGTCAGGCTAATACAAAAAATTAGCAGGCATACAATTTTTAACCCCTGTTTGTCAACCATATTATTATATTTACATTGTAGCTTAATTAAGCTTATTTTTCAACTATTCAAAATAAAAACACTAAGCATCGCTCTGACACTTAGTATCTTAAAATAATGTTGTTTTTCGTCTAGCCCAGTTTATTCGCTACCAAATCGGGTAGTTCTTCTATCTCCCAATCACTCTTGATGAAATAATCGGTTACGCCTTCTTTGTTAGCTTCAATTAATTTTTCCTCACTGCTTAAATTGGTAAGAATAATTACCGGCACACGCTTGCCAGCCGGGTGCTGACGCAACTTCTTAAGCATGGTCATGCCGTCCATTTTGGGCATCATAATATCCAGGAGAATTAAATCCGGCTTCTTGGTAGTCGCGGCGTTGAGACCGGCCAAGCCGTCTGAGGCGGTCAAAACATCATAGCCGGCGTCTTCCAAAACCATTTTTATCGCGTTTTGGAGAAAACTAACGTCTTCTACAACAAGTATTTTTTTAGCCATATATATCTTTATAATTATACAATATTGGTTTATTACCAATTTATGAAAATTTAACCTTAAATATTGCCCCACACGGCTTTATAAGGTTATTCTTAATTCATTATATCAAAAAATGAACAACAATAAAATAGTTATTTATCTTGGTAAGGTAAAGGTGAAAATAGTGCCCTTATTAAGAACTGATTCAAAACTCATTTTGCCGCCATGGGCTTCCACGACCGCTTTGGCCATATAGAGCCCCAAACCGCTGCCCGGCAGGCCCTTAGCACTGGCATTATCGGCCCGGAAAAACTTTGAAAAAATATCCTGTTGCTGATTTTTCGGAATACCAATGCCTGAATCTTTCACACTAATCGTAACTTGCTTCTTGTCTGCCTTAGCATTAACCAACACTGTGGTAGAGTGTCAGTCCATCTCCGGACAGGGCGAGTTCGGCAGGGCTATATCCAAAATTGGCAATTGTGTTGATTACCCTGTTTAAA
>JAGLNE010000084.1 GCA_023139655.1 Candidatus Parcubacteria bacterium | reverse complement strand
CTGATCGGGTGCTGGCTTTGCCGATAGAATGGCATAAAGACCATCATTCGGGCGATACAATTGATAAAATTAATAAAGCGTCTGACCATTTACATAGTTTTGCTTCATCTACATTTATGATTGTGGAAAGTTCTATCCGTTTTACCGGAGCGATGATTGTGCTTAGTATTTACGACTGGCGGGCCAGTATAATTTCTTTTATTACGGCTATTTTGGCCTTTACTACAATATGGTTTTTTGACAAAGTAATAAGAAAGCGCTATCAGAAGATATTTGACGCGGAAAATTTTCTGGCTTCCGGGCTGCATGATTATGTTACTAATATATTTACTATAATAACTCTACGGGCAAAAGAACGGGCCAGTAAAGAAATTAATAGAAGAGGTTTAAGGGCCTACCCCCTAGTGCTTACAAACCAGAAGACTATTGAAATCAAGTGGTTCACGACCAGTTTATTTATTGCCATGATGACTGTAACGATATTAATAACTAATGCCTACTTTTCATTTAAACTGGATGGAGTGATTATGATCGGTGGCCTGTTTATTCTATACCGCTATCTTAGTAGTATTGGCGGAGCATTTTATACCTTTGCCTGGTTTTATGGTGATATTGTGAGAGGAGATGCGGCAATGCGGGCGGCTGATAAAATAAACATAGCCTACCACCGGCAGTTAAAAGAAAGAACATACACCCTGCCAAGTGCATGGAGAGTTTTACAGATAAAGAATATTGAATTTTCCTATAAAAATCAGCAGAATAATAAAGGTAAAGGTAATATCAGGAATGCCAGTATTCGGATTAAACGCGGCCAAAGAATTGCTATTATCGGTGAGAGCGGCTCTGGTAAAAGCACAATTTTCTCTCTTATTAGAGGATTGCATGATGTTGATACTGCAATTGTGTATTGTGATGGCAAGCGTTTATTAGAGGGTATTAAACATTTATACGAACACGTAACTTTGATTCCTCAAGAGCCGGAAATATTTAATTCTACGATCGGTGATAATATATCCATGGGCATACCAGCTAGTCAAAAAAGAATTGAAAAAGTAGTTGATATTGCCCGCTTTAAAGATGTTTTAGATAAGTTACCAAGAGGTCTAAAGACTAATGTGCTGGAAAAAGGGGTGTCGCTTTCAGGTGGAGAAAAACAGCGCTTAGCGCTAGCCAGGGGTTTATTAGCGTCAGAAAAAAGTGATTTTTTGCTTTTAGACGAGCCGACCAGTAGCGTGGATAATGAAAATGAGCAAAAAATATACGAAAGTATCTTTAAACATTATCAGGATAAAACTATCCTTTCAGCCGTTCACCGCCTACATTTATTGCCTCAATTTGACTATATTTATATGTTCCAGGACGGTAAAATTATTTCTGAAGGTACTTTCCATACCTTGCTAAAAGACAGATATTTCAGCAAGATTTGGAAAAAATATACAGAGCAGAATAAGGAATAAACAGTTTTTATTTATTGAGTCCTTTTGAATTTTTTTTGAAAAAAAACGCCCGCAAGGTTTTTATCCTTGAACGGGCTTAATGAAAAAATATTTAGCTTGATTTTGTCATAATTATCTTGACCGTATCTTCATTTATGTCCTCAAAAGCAAAATCAATATTTTCTCCCTGGTCTGTGTACGTCTTGGTTACTTCAATAAATTCTTTCTTGAAGTAATTTTTATTATTGGTTTTACAATATAAAATTAGCGATCGGGCGCCTAAGCGAAGAAGGTTAAGGGATGTCTTTGGTGAATTTTCAAATGTATCAAAAGAACCCATTGAAATGCTTTGTTCCTTCTTGGCCAGTTCGATAAAAAGAGCTAATTCAGTTGCGTTTGTGTTCATGATTCTTCCTCCTTTGATGTAGATTTTTTGAGAATAGTTTAATGAAAAATTACTATTGTTTTAGTATAGCAGAAAAGCTATAAAATGTCAAATACCGTAAAAAATTTAAAAGCGCTTTAATATAAAAATAATTATAAAAGAATTAATTTCTGGTTTCGCTCAAGTTTTATTTACTCTTTCCTTATTAATTTTTTATTTATATGGTAGAATAAATAAAACTTCAGATATATTTAACGTTTCGCAGTATACTGATTATGTGTTATTCAAGACGATTATGAACATTAAAGATAAAATACAAAAGGATATTGCGCTTAAGCCATTTACAACCTGGCAGGTGGGCGGTGCGGCTAAGTATTATCTGGAAATTAAATCCAAGGATGATTTAAGTGCTGCTTACTTCTGGGCCAAAGATAAACAGAAAAAAATTTATATCTTGGGTGGTGGGAGTAATATATTGGTCCCGGACAATGGAGTGGATGGATTGGTTTTGCGGATGTTAAATGATAAGATAGAGGTCAAGGGCGAGAGGCTGGAATGCGGCGCTGGGGCGGGTCTAAGTAGCGCAATTATTAAAGCCACCGGCAATAATTTAAGCGGCTTAGAATGGGCAAGCGGTATACCACGGGCAACTATAGGTGGTTCTATTCGAGGGAACGCCGGTGCTTTTGGGCAGAGGATGGCAGATTTAGTTGAAACAATAGAAGCATTTTACATTAAAACAAAGAAATTTATAGTATTTAGTAATCGGGATTGTAAATTTATCTATCGAAGCAGTGTGTTTAAGGAAAAAGCCGATTACTTAGTTTGGTCCGCTACTCTGCGTTTACACAAAGAAAAACCAGAGACTATCCGAGCCAGAATAGAAGAGTCATTAAGCCACCGAGTCAGGCGCTACCCAAAACTGCCCGGCGTTGGTTCAATTTTTAAAAACCTGGATCCCCTGGACATTGAGAAAGGCAACCCAATGTTAATGAATGAGCTTAAAGATAAAATCGGGCGGACCGGGAAAATAAGTGCTGGTTTATTAATAGATATGTGCGGGTTAAAGGGAAAGACCATCGGCGGCGTTAAAGTAAGTCTGGAACACGCCAATCACCTGGTTAATACCGGCCATGCCCGGGCCGAAGAAATAGTTATGCTAATTAGCTATATCAAACAGCAGGTAAGGGATAAATTCGCTATAGAATTACAAGAAGAAATTCAATATTTTGGCTTCGAATAGATAAAAAAAGTAAAATAATAAAATAATAAAATAATAAACTACCTTAATAAAAAGGTAGTTTTTTTATTTAATATTAGTAGATTTAAATTAAATAGTAAATTTTGATAAATATGTCAAATACTCTTCTTGACTAATAAGAATTATTATGCTATATTATCAACGTTAAATAGATTTTATTATAATCATTAAATAGATTTTTAGCAAATCAAGCAACCCATGTCTTGGTACGCGGCTAATTAATATGGACAATACTTCAATACTTGATCAAATTATCGACAATCAAAAAGCCGAGGAGGTCGCGAAACTTAACGCAGTTGAGCTTATTAACAACCTGTTTAGTGAATTAACTGATCGGGAGCGTGATGTGCTTATTCGGCGCTATGGTTTGCATGGCGGAGGCAAAGAGACTTTGGAGTCAATCGGCAACGCGCATAAACTGACCAGGGAAAGGATCCGTCAGATTGAGACTTCCAGCGTTAAAAAATTACAGCAGCTTAAAAACCTGGAAGCTTATATTGAAACATTAAAAAAGGTTATTTATCAGCTGCTTGAAGAGCATGGCGGTTTAATGGAAAAAGAATATTTGCTTGATTTATTGGTGGGTTATTCTTTAAACGGTTTATCCCGGAAGCAAGACCTGGAGACAGTGCATAAGAATTATTTGAATTTTATGATCACTAAGCTTTTGCACCAAGAGTTTGAAGAGCTGCTTGGATCTAAGTACTTTAAGAATTCCTATAAGTTAAAATTTCAGGAGATAGATCATTTAGAAGAAATTCTAGAGGAATTGCTAACCTTGATACAGACAGCTAAACGTATTCATACTACCGAAGAAATAATTAAATTGATTAATGATATGTCCGCAAGCGAAAAGCATCGGAGCAAAGTTGATATTAGCGGAAGCCTGGATATTGCCAGAATACTTAATACCGATTTGTTTGACGAAAACGCGGGTTTGATCAATAATAACAAAGTTTTATTTTCACTGCTCAAGGCCGCCAAAAGGATCGAGCAAAATAAGTTTGGCCATTGGGGTATGCATACTTGGCGCGAAATTAAGCCAAAAACAATTAACGATAAGATTTATTTGGTGCTTAAGAACCATAGCAAACCGGTTCATTTCGCCGAGATTGCCAGCCTGATCAATAAGATCAATTTTGACAACAAAAAAGCTAACGCCGCCACTGTTCATAATGAATTGATTTTGGACGAAAAATATGTCTTAGTCGGCCGTGGTTTGTATGGCCTTAAAGAGTGGGGTTATAAAGATGGTACAGTTAGCGACGTAATTGAAGAGATTCTTAAGCGAGAGGAAAAGCCAATGAGCCGGGATGAAATAATCGACTCGGTATTAGAGAAGAGGATGGTAAAGAAAGCGACTATAATACTGGCCTTAATGAATAAAGATAAATTCGGTAAAGCAGAGGGGAAATACACAGTCAATATGAATTAATTAAGTTTTTACATAATTTTTTAGGATAATACTCCTCCCAATACATTGGGAGGAGTTTTTTGTTGGCAGAATTGTAGATGTTTATTAAACATACAAAAACATCATAAATTTTGTCATTCTGAATCCCGAGTCATCGGGATGAAGAATCCCGTGATTAGTGCTTTAAACTCAAGATTCTTCGCTTCGCTCAGAATGACAGATGTTCAGTGGTTTTTGAAAGTTTTGTTGGCAAAATAGGGTCAAATATGGTATAATTTTATATAATATAAAGACTATAAAAATGGATATAACGCCAATTCAAGAATTTTTTGCCTTGCCCTATGACCAGATGATGTTTAAGCTTCTGATAAATGTCGGCTGGATTCCTATCGCGGCCGTATTAGTATGGGGAGCAACAGAACTTTTTCTTTATTATCGTCAGATATTATTCAGTAAGACAATTAACGGTATTTTTTTAGCGATTGACATTCCCAGGGGCAATGAACAGTCTGTAAAGGCGGTGGAAAATCTTTTTACTTATTTAGGGGGCGCTCATGATCCGCCTGATTTAATAGAAAAATGGTGGGAAGGCAGATATCAGCTGGCTTTTTCTTTTGAGGTTGTCGGGATAGACGGTTATACCCAGTTTGTAATTTGGACACCGATCCAATTTCGTAATTTAGTGGAGACGGCTGTTTATTCTCAATACCCTGACGCTGAGATCACGGAAGTTAACGATTATACTGAAGGTATTCCGGATATATATCCTGACGATGAATATGATTTCTGGGGCGCGGAAATGCTCCCGGCCAACTCGGATGTATACCCGATAAAAACTTACCCGGAATTTGAATCGCCAGTTGCCGGAAAACCTGAAACGCAATTTAAAGATCCCATGGCACTACTTATGGACCTGAATAGTTCGCTCAGGCCGGGCGAGCAATTATGGTATCAGATATTAGTTTATCCCACTGATTTTAGCTGGACGAAAAAAGGGGAAAAGGAAATTAGTAAAATTTTAAATGAAACTTCCAGTATGTCCGGTAATGTAGTTGATATGATACTTGATGGATTTTTGGGTATTCTGAATATTATACATGATGCGATTTTTGGCGGCGTGGAAGAGGCTAAGAAAGAAGAAAAAGATGATGCTTTGAGAATGATGAATTTAAAGCCAAAAGAGAAAAAACAAGTTGAGTCGATCCAGAAAAAGAGCGGACAGCAAGGCTTTGAAACAAAAATAAGGTTTATTTATGTGGCTAAAAAAGATGTTATCAATAAGCCTAAGGCCAGAGACGGTTTTATTGGTTTTATGAAACAATTTTTAGATTTGGATTTGAATAACCTTAAGCCGGATATGGATATGACAGCCACCACTGCCCATTACTTTTTTGTTA
>JAGLNE010000083.1 GCA_023139655.1 Candidatus Parcubacteria bacterium | reverse complement strand
GCAAATCGGTTTGTTTGAATTCAATAATTGTCAGTTTGATGTATCAGAATACGCCGGATGAACTCAGGTTTATCATGGTTGACCCAAAGCGGGTGGAATTGCCGGTTTATAATAACATTCCTTATCTTTTGACCCCGGTTATTACCGAAGTACCAAAAACCATAAATGCCCTTAAATGGTGTCTTAATGAAATGGATCGGCGTTTTGAGTTGTTGCAAAAGACAGGCGTTCGCAATATACAGGGTTATAATGAAACCGCGGACGTAAAAATGCCGTATGTGATTTTTGTAATTGACGAATTGGCTGACCTAATGGTGGCGGCGGCTAAAGACATTGAGGCCGGAGTGATTCGCTTGGCCCAGATGGCCCGGGCAGTCGGGATCCACTTAATTTTAGCCACTCAGCGTCCTAGTGTGGACGTAATAACCGGTTTGATCAAGGCCAATATGCCTGGTCGGATCGCTTTTTCCGTGGCTTCGGGTACGGACTCGCGGACCATTTTAGACATGCTAGGGGCGGAGAAGCTTCTTGGACGCGGTGATATGCTCTATATTAATGCCGAGTTATCAAAGCCGGTTCGACTTCAGGGCGCGTTCCTTTCTGACTCGGAAATAAAACGTGTTGTCCGTTTTATCAAGACCAAAAGCAAGCAGTCGGCTTATCTGGACAATGTAACTGAACGGCAAACCGTTAAAGGTATTGGTGGAATCGGTTTGGACGGAGTGAAGGGTGATGAGGATGAGTTGCTTCATGAAGCCAAGGAAATAGTACTTAAATACAATAAGGCCTCAGCCTCACTGCTTCAGCGGCGTTTGCGCATCGGTTATGCCCGGGCAGCCAGTATTCTGGACCAGCTTGAGGAGTTGGGTTTTGTTGGCCCGGCAAACGGATCCAAACCGCGGGAGATTCTTATTAGCCCGGCTGAAGCCGAAGCCTTGGATCAACAAGGCACGAGCGGGGTTAGTATTCACTCAAGAGCTGATTCCAAGCCCCACGAGAGCTATTTGGGTGAAGATGAACCAGAAACGCCCCCGGTTTTTGAAGATGACCCCTCGACTTCGCTCGGGGCAGGTGAGGATGAAGAAAATGAGGATATGGATAATGATGATGAAGAATCAGATGAGGATGATTCAGAAGATGAGGAATCTGATGACGACAATGAAGAGGAAGAGTCTGACGATGAAGAGGAATTAAATGATGAAGAAAGGGGAGGCGATGAAGAGTCCGAGGACGAGGAGGACGACGAAGAAGATGAGGACGAGGAGGATGAGGAGGATGAAAATAATAATGAGCTTGAAGATAAACTTTTTTCTAGATAATTAAATAACAAAATGCAAGCATCAAATAATATAATACCCCTTGGGTGCAAATAAATTCCAAATTTTAAATTCAAAATACTATTAATTTGGTATTTGGATATTGTAGTTTATTCGTAATTTGTAATTTGGTGCTTGGAATTTATACTACTATATGCTTATAACCTGGATAGGACACTCATGCTTTAAGATTCAAGATAAAAACGGCCCGGATGGCATCGTGGTTATTACCGACCCTTTTGACAAAAAGGTAGGTTTAAAGCCGCCGGCTTTTGAAGCAAACATAATAACCGTAAGCCATGATCACGATGATCATAATAATGTCAAAAGCCTTAGAGGGAATCCTTTTGTGATAGATAGCGCCGGGGAATATGATGTTAAAGGAGTGTCGGTTACAGGAGTAGAGTCTTACCATGACAATAAGCAGGGCAAGGAGCGCGGGCTAAATATAATTTATCGGATTGAGCTTGAGGATATTTCGATTGCCCATTTGGGTGATCTGGGGCATATTTTGGAAAATAAGCAGTTGGAAGTGCTGGCCGGAACCGATATTCTCTTAGTTCCGGTCGGGGGCAAATATACTTTGGACGCGAAGCAGGCAGTGGAGGTGGTGAGCCAGGTTGAACCCCGCATAGTAATACCAATGCATTACAAAGTGCCGGGCCTTAAATTTGATATTGACGGAGTGGATAAATTCATTAAAGAAATGGGCATTAATCCGACCGAGGAAGAGAAATTAAAAATAAGTAAAAAGGATTTACCGCAAGAAGACATGGAGCTTGTAGTCATGAAAGTTTGATTGTTAGTTGTTTTGTTATAGTTACGATATTTTTATGTCTTTATAACTCTTTAACGCGGAATTAACGCTGATATCTACGCTGATTTTACGCGGATAGACATTTTTATATAAAACAAAAAAGTCCGGTTTTAGCGGGCTTTTTTGTTTCTTACAATATTATTCTTCAAGCTTTAATTTTTTCACCAGAAAATCTTCAAGAACAGAGTAGTCGTGGTATTTTTTTCCGATTTTAAAATTTTTATCCAGTTTTTCCTGGGTATGTTCGCCGACCAGCCAGCGGAGAGTTTGCCGGACTGTTTTATCAACTGTTTTTTGCGGAAGTTCGTAAAGGCCGTTAATTATTTTAATCGGATCATCATCGCCATTTTTTAATGGTATGATATTATAACCCTCTTTTTTAATATCCGCTTTGTAAACCGGATATTCGTACAACACGATCGGCTTTTTAGCAAATATAGCTTCAATAAATTGGTTTCCCCAACCTTCCCAAATACTGGGAAAAGTGATTAGGTCCGCGTAAGCGTAGGCATCCCAAAGGGAGTAGGTTTTTATTCCCTGGCTAAATTTGCGCCGGGCCTTCACGTGGTCGGCGATAAATTTGGCGCAGACACGTTTTTCAAAAGTAAGATTTTTTAGTTTAAATAAATATTCCCGTTTTTCATCTTCAGCGTAGCCGGCAATAATTAGAACGACTTTTGTCTTAGAGTTTATTTTTTTCCCATTATACAGTTTTTGACCGCGCAGTTTGTGGATCTGCTCTTGCAGGCTGGCGGCGAAACTAATAGAGAGTTCGATTGCCTTGCGGGGTATCACCCGGGTAGCCTGGAGGATTAATAGATCGTGTTGATTGATGGCAAATTCCCTACAGAATTCTTTATTAAAAGTATCCAGTGCCCAGGAAGGCTTGTTAAAATCAAATATATCAGGCATAATTTCGGCATTGATAAAATAGCGTTTCTTTAATTCTCTTTTTGCCAAAGAGTTTATTACTACATGCTCTATATATTTTGATTTGGGCGGCATGTATTTTTCCATGAAGTTTTTTAAATAGCCGGAGCGAGGGAGCTGAAACTCTTTTCTTTCCCAGTAGAAATCGTGATGGGTGGCCAGCGTTGGTATTTGGAATTTTTTGACCCACTTAGTAAAGGCCTTGGAAGCGGCAATATGCCCGCCAAAGGAAAATAAATTATGGATTAAAACATAGTCATATTTTTCACGCAATTGGATATAATTTAATTTATCCTGAATTGCGTAAACGATTTTATTCATTTTGGATTTAAGTTCTTTGGCTGATAAATCTTTCCGTTTAAAATGAATAAAGCCGTTTTCTTTAATGATCGGTATCACTCCGTCATCCCATTCCAGCTCTTTAATAATATGGTCAGCGCCAATACTGCGAGGGCCGGCGATCAAATGAACTACGCAGCCATGATTCTCAAGTATTTCTTTTCGTTTGGCAATTTCCAAAGATACCCCGTCGGTGCCGCCGACCCGGTAATGGCAAATCGCGATTTTCTTTTTTTTATTTGGCATAGATTTTACTTCATTACTTTAACCACATTATACTGTAGGGATGCAAACGTATCTTATCTTTGATATTAATTTTAGAGTTGTCGATTATATTTATTGCTTTCTCTTTGTCTAAAATATTTTTTATTTTAACACTTGATAATTCTATCATATTATCACTTACATTTGTAAGGGCAATTAAATTTTTGCTGCGAGAAGAGCGGTGTATTGCCAAGACGCGTTTGTCTATTTCAAGAATATTTTGATTAGCCGAGGGGGAGAATAGGGGCTCGCTGGTGCGTATTTTAAGCAATTTTTTATAGCCGGTGTAGATTTTTGCTTGGCGGGAATTTTTGCTCCTGAGTGTTTTAACCAGAGTTTTATAATCAAATTTTTGTCGGTTAATTGCCCTGGAATAACCTAGTTTTTTAACGCCTTCACTCCAATTTTCCGCGCCAATTAGGTTATTCAAATAAATCAGCGGTACCCCCTTGAGGGCTAATTGGATTGCCTGACTGGCTAAATATTTTTCTACCCCCTCGATTGCGCTCGGATAGGATATGTTTAGTTCATAAGGCTCGGTTTTGCCTTTCCCGCCCTCTAGTGTACGGTAGAGTACTTTGGCGCCTTTTTTTTCACAGTCTTTGGCAACAGCCATCATTTGCTTGTTATTTAATACACCTTTGGCGGGAATGACATGGAGGCCATCGTGGGAGACCGAGAGGTTTAAAATGCTGGTTTCCTCACTGAAATCGTTTGATATGCGATCAAAGAACTCATTGGCCACACTGGTGTCAGCCTCTAAAAAAGTATGTAAGAGTAGGGTTTCCAAAGCGAAATTATAGACAAAGTGTGATTCATTTTGTCCATTGCCGAGATATTCAATATTTTTTTCATGTGGCAAGACGGTTTCCGCGATTGCCCAAGCACGCGGTTCGCACTCACGAAAGACGTCTCGAAAAATCTGCACTACTATGTGGCACTCTTCCAAGTCAAAGCAAGCTGTGCCGAGCTTTTTCCAAATATAGGCGACCGCGTCCAAACGGATTGCTTGCGCGCCATTCTCAAAATACAATAGCAAAGTTTTGATCATCTCTATTAGCACTTTTGGATTTTTAAAGTTCCAGTCTACTTGGTCTTCGGAAAAAGTGGTCCAGGCATATTTTTTCCCATCCTTCGTGCTTACTTCCGTAAATAAAGGATGGGTTCGCGGTCGGAACACTTTCGCAGTATCAATTTTTTCATCAAGAATCAAAAAGAAATCTTTATAGTTTTTGTCACCGGCCAGCTGCTTGTTTGCGATATCACCCTGAATGGAAGCGTGGTTTAAAACCAGGTCAAACATAAAAGAAAAATCCTCTCCAATTTTTTTTATATCTTCCCAGTCGCCGTAATCCTCGTGTACTTTATTATAATTTTTTACTGAAAAGCCAATATCAAATTCAGAATGATCAAAGAAAGGCAAGAAATGCACTCGGTTAATGATTCCTTTGGCATATTTACGCAAAAATAAGCGCATTGTTTGAAGTGTCTTTACCCCACTCTCCTGGACATGATCAGCGTAGCAAATAAGCATGACGTCTTTTTCACTAAAAATTGGATCACTGTTTGTGGATTTTTTTGCGTTTTTCTTTTTGTATTGAGAAATAATTTTTGTTAGTTCTTGATGTGCTTCATCAGCTTTACTCCCATAGAGAATTTTAAGTTTTTCTTTAAGGTTTTTCATAAATTATAAATTTATTAATTATAATATTATTTTATAATATTTTCGCAAAAATTACAATAAAAAGACACTTATTTTTTGTCCTTTTTTTACTTTACAAATAGGGTTTTTTTTGCTACAATTAAGTTAAATTAAACACTCATTTTGAGTGGATTTTTATTGTTTTAGAGTTATGCCAGGGAGGAAGAAAAAAATTAAGCCTAGTGACAAGTTGGCTAAAACCAATAAGGAGCTTTTAGCCGAGAAAAAATTAAATAAAATAAAGCATAAAGAGAAAGTTAAAATTCGCAAAGTTAAAATAAGAAAAGGTTCTACTACTCAAACCAAAGCGCGTCCGAAGGAAAAAATGAAGTCTAAAGCCAGGAAAAAGGAAATTAATAACCGGGAAATGGAAACCAAGCTGGACCGTGAAAAGCAGCTGATAATATTTTCCGGCGTAACATTTTTTATGGTTTTGATTGCCTTTTTTTGGATCATCAATGTTTCCCAGGTTTTTGAAAAAATGAGCATAGCCCAAGAAGACGATAACGATTTGGCCGGTACTTGGCAGGAGTTAAGCGAAGGCTTGGGCCAGCGCTTGGACCAAATGAAGGTTAATCTGGAAAAAATTGATGAGCTAAAGGATAATTTAATCGCCGAGCAATATAATTCTACTGCCACAGAGAAACTGCCCAGCAATGACCTTGGGTCTACAACTGAGGATGAAATTACCGAAGAGCAAGTTGAGAAATTGAAGGAGATTTTAGAGAATAATTAGATAACAGTTCTATGTCATTCTGAGCTCCCGTAGGGAGTGAAGAATCTCGTGGGGATAGAAACGGGATCCTTCTTCCGCTACGCGGAATCAGGACGACACAAAGGTAAAAAAATAAATTCAAATTAAAAAATATATGGTAAAGAGTAAAAAGAAAATAACACCAAAAAAGAAAGTTGTAAAGAAAAAACCAATTGCAAAAGCTAATGTAAAGAAGAAGGTCGTGCCTAAACCAACAGCTAAAAAATCAGTCGTGAAAGCTAAATTTGCTACTGGGAAGGATGTTATTAAAAAAGCCGAGGTTAAAAAATCCCACTTCGCTCCTCCTACGCATAAAGCTACGGAAGGACGCAGTAAAGCTTCCCCCACCGCCAAGGCTACGAGGGACAAGTCGCGGGACAAGGAAATTAAACCAAAAGAAGTTAAAGATGATGCCAAGACAGAAGTTAAGGACGAGAATCTCCCCACTATGACAATTGTAACTGAGCGTCAAAAAACAGAATATGGCATGATCGAGCCATTGCCGCTTAGTGATGAAATGCGCAAGTCTTATCTTGACTACGCAATGAGCGTAATAGTAACCCGGGCTTTGCCGGATGTGCGTGATGGACTTAAGCCGGTTCATCGGCGGATTCTTTACGCGATGTGGATGATCGGCCTTAAGCCAACGGCTAAATTCAGAAAATCAGCCAACGTAATTGGTGAAGTGCTTGGTAAATATCATCCGCATGGCGATACCGCGGTCTATGACTCTATGGTCCGGATGGCCCAGGATTTTTCTTTGCGCTACCCGCTGGTAAAAGGCCAGGGTAACTTTGGCTCAATGGACGGTGACCGGGCGGCAGCCATGCGCTATACCGAAGCCAAAATGAGCGCTATTGCCGAGGAAGTGTTGGCTGACATAGAAAAAGATACAGTTGATTTTTCGCCCAACTATGACGGCTCGCAAAAAGAGCCACAGGTAATGCCTTCCCGGCTGCCTAATTTGCTGCTTAATGGCTCTATGGGTATTGCCGTGGGCATGGCAACTAATATTCCGCCGCATAATCTAAGCGAGATAATTGACGGAATTGTTTATTTGATTGATAATCCAGGCGCCAACACCGAGGATTTGATGCAGTTTGTTAAGGGTCCGGATTTTCCAACCGGCGGAATAATATACAATCAGAATGATATTCGTCAGGCTTTTGCTACCGGTAAGGGTGGTATTGTCCTTCGTGGCCGGGCCGAGATCAAAGAAGGTAAGTCAAATAATTATAAAATAATTATTACCGAGATTCCGTATCAGGTAAATAAAGCCACATTAGTGGAGAAGATCGCTTTTTTGGTAAAAAGTAAAAAATTGGAAGGTATTAGAGATTTGCGTGATGAGTCGGATAAAGACGGTGTTCGGGTCGTGGTTGATCTTAAGCGGGACGCGTATCCGAAAAAGATCTTAAATAGTCTATATAAACATACTCAGCTTCAGGAGACTTTTCATGTTAATATGCTGGCTTTGATTGACGGGATCCAGCCCAAGGTCCTTACTTTAAAAATGGCTTTGGAAGAATATATCAAGCATCGTATTGAGGTAATAACTCGCAGGACACAGTTTGATCTGAAAAAGGCCAAAGCGCGGGCCCATATTTTGGAAGGCTTAATGGTCGCGCTTAAGAATATTGACGCGGTAATCAAAATTATTAAAGCCAGTAAAGACAAAGAAGTAGCGAAAAAGAATTTAATGAAAAGATTTAAGTTTAGTGAGATACAGGCAATTGCTATTTTGGAAATGAAATTGCAAAGTCTGGCCAATTTGGAAAGACTGCGTATTGAAGATGAACTAAAAGAAAAGAAAAAAATAATCAAAGAACTGGAAGCAATATTAAAATCAAAATCAAGAATTAAGACAATAATTAAAGACGAGCTTAAAGCAATCAAAGATAAATACGGCGATGAGCGGCGTACTCAGGTGGTGGCCCGCGGGGTTAAAGATTTTGCCATGGAAGATCTGGTGCCCAATGAAGAAGTGGTTGTGTTTATGACGCGCGACGGCTATATTAAGCGGGTAGCACCCGACACTTTTAAAAGCCAGCACCGGGGTGGCAAGGGCGTGATCGGCCTTACTACCAAGGAAGAGGATATGGTTGAATTTATGTTTACGACTTCAACGCATTCGGATATACTATTCTTCACCACCCGGGGCCGGGTTTTTAAGCTTAAAGCCTATGAGATTCCCCAGGCTACGAGAACGGCCAAGGGCCAGGCGATCGTTAATTTTCTTGAGCTTGGCCATGGCGAGCAGGTAACTTCTACTTTGCCTTTGGATAAAATAAGTAATGCGCATTTTCTTTTCTTTGCCACCGAGAAAGGCCTGGTGAAAAAGGTAAAGCTGGAAGCATTTGCTAATGTGCGGCGCTCGGGCCTGATCGCGATCAAAATAAAACCTGAGGACAAATTGATCTGGGCCAAGCCCACCAGTGGGAAAAATGAAATACATTTAATCACGGCCAAGGGCCAGGCGATTCGCTTTAAAGAAACCGATGTCAGGCATATGGGACGAAACGCAACAGGGGTGTTTGGAATTCGGCTCAAAAAAGATGATACGATTGTTGGCATGGGCGTGATAAAAACAGATAAAGAAAAGTTAAAGAAAATCCAGGTAGTTACCGTGATGGAGCAGGGCTATGGTAAGCGAACTTCAATTGGTTTTTATAAGGTACAGAACCGGGGCGGCTCCGGGATCAAGACGGCCAAGGTAACCGCCAAGACCGGCAAGCTGGTAAATGCTTATGTACTAAACGCGGAGAATATGAAAGATAAAGATTTGATAATTATTTCAAATAATGGCCAGGTGATCCGCTTGCCTTTTAAGTCAGTTAATCAGCTGGGGCGCGATACTCAGGGAGTGCGCTTAATGCGCTTTAAAGACGGTAATGATAAAGTAGCTTGCGTATCCTGGATTTAATTTTTGACTTAAATTTTCAAATTTGTTATTGTAGTATTGTTATTCGAAAAATAACCAATTCATGTTACGCGCTTATTGCGTAAACGAAACTATAATTAATGTAATTTAAACAAAAA
>JAGLNE010000082.1 GCA_023139655.1 Candidatus Parcubacteria bacterium | reverse complement strand
TGATTATAATTGTTTAGCTGAAGACCAGGAACATAGATTATTGATGCAGATTTCGAAATATCCAGAAGTAGTTAAGCGGGCAGGGGAGAAAATGGATCCAAGTGTGATCGCGCGGTATTTGTTTGAGTTGGCGCAGGGTTTTAATGATTATTATCACAGTGTGCCGGTTTTGAAAGCTGAGGAGGATATAAAGGAGGCCAGATTGGCATTGCTTCAGTCAATAAAGACAGTCCTCCAGAACGGTCTTGATCTCCTTGGCATAAAGACATTAGATGAGATGTAAAATCAGGAATCAATAAGATTAATAAATTAATAAAATAAAACAAACTTATGAAAAAAGTCATTATTTCATTGGTCATGGTAGCCATGGTGTTTGGTCTAAGCGGTTGTTTTAAAAAGAAACCGGTGGCTGCGCCAAAGCAGGAGGAGCAAAAAACCGTTTATAGCTCCCTATCAGCCTGGGTTAAGAGTGGTAAGGGTATAGAGTGCAAGATTGATTCACCGGAAGGCGGTGATATTACTATTCAGGTAAAAGATAAAATGATGAGGATGGTTGGGTTTCCTTATACTGATATGAATAACCCCAGCGTCGAGCCAAACATGAACGGCGTAATGCTTACGGTTGGTGATTGGACATATATGTGGGCTGGCAAGAGCGGGACAAAATTTAATACTAAGCGAATGCAAGAATTGGCCGGGGAATTTGGTGAAGTAGAAGAGACCCCTAGCAGCCAAGAAGACTGGGAAGAGATGATCAAGGGCTGGGAAGATGATGATGTCGGTTATAAGTGCGAGGAAAAGCGTTTGTCAGACGGGGCATTTATCGTGCCCAGTAATGTTGAGTTTTCCGATTTAACCGCGATGATGGAAGGTTTCGCGGATGTGGGCAGACAAATGCAAGCGCAGCAGGAAGCTGGTGGGGAGATTGATATGGAGGCTCTTAAAAAACAGGCCGAAGAATTGCAAAAGCAATATGGGATAGAGGAATAAAAAAGAATAAATATATTTTTAAAAACGCCTTGATTATTCAAGGCGTTTTAAATATAAATATTGACAAATTATTTTTATCCATTATAATATATATCGTACAATAGAATAATATATTATCAGCTTGCGGGAGATTGGCACCCGAGTAAAGGCTGATATAATTAAGGTGATTCTGGTTAGTCGGTAGCCCCGGCCAGCCGGGGTAAGCTAGATGGAACCGCGAGTTTTTACAAAATCTCGTTCTAGTATTATAATTATTTATTATAATACTAGAACGAGATTTTTTTATTAATAAATTTTTATGTACGTACATATGTACGTACATAGATGAAAAAAATATGAGTGAAAAAAAACTGACAATTGAAAAAATAGTATCTTTATGCAAGCGGCGTGGATTTGTTTATCCTTCTTCGGAGATTTACGGCGGGTTTGCGGCCGTGTATGACTACGGCCCAATTGGGATTGAGCTTAAGAATAATTTAGCTAAAGCCTGGTGGAAACATACTGTACAAATGCGGCTGGACGTAGTTGGTCTTGATTCGGGAATTTTTATGCACCCGACCACCTGGAAAGCCAGTGGCCACGTTGATGGGTTTGATGATCCGCAAATAGACTGTAAGGACTGTAAAAATCGAATGAGAGCCGATCATATGCTTGAGGAATTTGATATCGAGGCCGATAAGATGACTGCTGACGAAATCAACGCGCAAGTGGAAGAATTAAAGAAAAAAGGAACTGAATTAAAATGCACCAATTGTGGGAGCAAAAATCTTACGGGAGCTAAGAATTTTTCTTTGATGGTTAAATCAAATCTTGGTTCACCGGTTGATGAATTAAGTGAAGATAATGTTGTTTATTTGCGTCCTGAGACTTGCGGTGGTATTTATTTGAATTATAAAAATGTTGTGGATTCTATGCGGGTTAAATTACCGTTTGGTATCGCACAAATCGGCAAAGCTTTTCGAAATGAAATTGTCGCTAGACAATTTATTTTTCGCACCCGTGAATTTGAACAAATGGAGATGCAGTATTTCTTGCACCCAAGCATGATGCAAGAGAAATATGACGATTGGAAACAAGTAAGGTGGGATTGGTATCTTGAATATGGAATTAGCAAAGAAAATTTAAGATGGTATAAACATGTTAAATTGGCCCATTACGCGGCCGAAGCTTTTGATATTGAGTATAATTATACGGCCTTGGGTGGATTTAAGGAAATGGAAGGTATTCACCAGAGAGGAGATTGGGATTTATCGCAGCATGCTAAATTCAGCGGTAAAAAATTAGACTATTTAGATCCGAAAACCAACAAGCGTTTTGTACCGCATATTTTGGAAACATCTGTTGGCCTTAATCGGATGTTTTTAGCATGTTTACATGAAGCATATACGGAAGAGGAATTGGAAAATGGTGAAATAAGGACGGTTTTGAAGTTTGATAACCGTTTGGCCCCGATAAAAATTGCTTTTTTCCCGCTTCTTAAAAATAAGCCGGAGCTGGTAGCTAAGGCTAGAGAACTTTATCAAAAATTCAACAGCCAATATAATTGTGAGTTTGACGATAATGGCAATATTGGCAAGCGCTATCGCCGCCAGGACGAGATTGGCACGCCGTTTTGCGTAACCGTAGATTTTGAGAGTTTAGAGAATCAGGATGTAACAGTCAGAGACCGGGATACAATGAAGCAGGAGCGGATTAAGATTGGTGATTTAGATGCTTATCTAGTTGAGAAGTTATAATAATTAACTCATGATTACGCGCTTATCGCGTAAACGAAACTATAATTAATGTTATTTAAACAAAAATAAGGATAAGAACAAGTTTTATCTTAGTATTTTTGTTTAAATAACATTAATTATAGTTTCTTCTAAGGTAAAAACGCTTGGTGCGTAAGGTGAGTAATTTAGAAAAAATTTAGATATAGTCAAGAAGCTAAGCTTCCTATAGGAAGCTTAGCTTCTTTTAAGCGGCTTTTTATATTTTGTTTAGTTTTTTTGTCTAGTTTCTAAAAAAATGCTAAAATTATTATATAGTTATTCGTAAATTCGTAGCTTATTCGTAATTCGTAACAATGTCTATTATCAAAAATAAAAGTGAAATAGGGGGTGGTGAATTGCGCGACCAGGCGATTGATATTATTGAATTTGGGATTAAGAGTGTTTTACCCGAAGTTTTAATGGACGAAGTGGTGCGTTACGATAAGAATTTTAATTCTTTGAACGTACGGACCAGCAGCTTTAATATGCTGCGGGGCCGGATATTCGTGGTGGGCGGCGGTAAGGCGGCCGGTGCCATGGCGAAAAAATTGGAAGAGATTATCGGCGCTAAGCACATTACTTTTGGACTGGTCAATTCCGTGAGCAAAGTTAAAACCAAGGTGATCAAGGTAAATAAAGCCGGGTTTCCCATTCCTGACAAAAAAGGCCTCAAAGGGGTTGAGGAAATGTTAAAGATCAAAGATAAATATAAGATAGCGGAAAATGATCTGGTAATATGTTTATTATCCGGCGGCGGTTCGGCGCTTATGCCGGCGCCGGTTAGTGGTGTTAGTCTAAATGATGAGCAGATCGCGACCAAGGCATTAATAACAAGCGGCGCGGAAATTACCGAAATAAACACGGTTCGGAAACATTTATCCTTGGTTAAGGGCGGTAGGCTGGGTGAATATTTTAAGCCGGCAACCGTAGTATCAATAATTATTTCCGATGTGGTCGGTGACAAATTGTCGGTAATCGCTTCCGGGCCGACCGTACCGGATCCCAGTACTTTTTCGGACGCGGTATTAGTGATTGAAAAATATCAGTTAATAAATAAAATTTCCGCGTCGGTTCAGAATTATTTAAGGGAAGGCCTTAATGGAAACCGGGCCGAAACCCCCAAGCATTTAGACAATACCTACAACTATGTAATTGGGAACAATTCCATGGCCTTGGAAAACATGGCGCTTAGGGCCAAGCAATTGGGGCTGCGTCCGATCATCGCCAGTGTTAATATGGCCGGCGATCCGGTCCTGGTGGCCGAGAAGAATGCCAAGGCGATTGTGGCCGGCGAATTTATGGATTATGATTGTATTTTGTTTGGCGGAGAAACAACGCCCATCCTGCCTGAGAGGCATGGTCAGGGCGGCCGCAATATGCACTACGCGGCAGCCAGCCTTAAACCGCTGGAGTTTTTGGGCGGTGAATGGGTTATGGCCAGCATCTGTTCTGACGGCGCGGATTATTTGAACCTTGCCGCCGGGGCGATTATCGACCAGAACACCTTAACAAGTATTGAGTCGGCCAAGTTGAATATTGGTAAGTATTTGGCTGATTATGACAGTTATAATTTATTTAATAAGTTAAATTCAGCCTTAATAAAAACCGGTAATACCGGTACAAATGTCTGTGACGCGGTTGTATATTTGCGGAATAGTGCTGTTAGTCGGATTTTGCCAAGCTAATTTTTTTATGTTAATAAATTTATAAACAACCTTTCTTGCTTTAAGGTTGTTTTATTTTTATGAAAAATAAACCACTTGTACTATTTGTATTATTTATTATTGTTGTAATAGCATTTGTCCTTTTGTCTCTTTGGCATTTGACTGCTAATTATTTTTTTACTACCCAGGCCCAAAACAGAGAATTAATTATTAGTTTTCTGGATATCGGGCAGGGCGATGCCGCTCTTATCAAAACTCCGGCTGGACACAATATATTAATAGACGGCGGGCCGGGAACTAAAATATTGGAGCCATTATCAAAAGAGCTAAGTTGGTATGATAAAACAATTGATCTAATGATTCTTACCCATCCCCACAGCGATCATGTTGATGGTCTGATCCCGGTTTTAAAACGCTACGAGGTTAAGCAAATTCTAGGCACTGGAGTAGTGCATAGCTCACCCACCTATTTAGCCTGGTTGGATCTTGTCCGCGAGCAAAATATCCCCCTAACCATAGTTGACCGGGAACAGATCATTGATTTAGGTAGTGATTGCTATCTTCAATTGATCTATCCATTAACGAATTTATCCGGACGCGAGGTAAGTAATTTAAATAATAGCTCAATTGTCGCTCGTTTAATCTATAAAGATACAAGCTTTTTGTTTATGGGCGACGCGGAAATTGAGGTAGAGCAAGAACTTGTTTCGTTAGTCCCCCCTCCCTTTTCTCCCCTCTCCTTGCGAAGGAGAGGGGTAGGGGGTGAGGTAGAGGGGCAGAGGGGAATAGTTTTGAGGTCAAACGTGCTTAAGGCCGGGCATCATGGCTCAGACACATCAAGCAGTAAAGAGTTTCTTGATCTGGTCAAACCTGAGTTCGCTATTATTTCATCGGGTATTGATAATAGTTTTGGCCACCCAAGCCGGCGGGTGATTAAACGTTTGGAAAGAATTGGCGCTAGTATTTTAAGAACTGACGAATTAGGAACGATTAGGATAAGAAGTGATGGGAAAACTTGTTTTTTTCCATAATATTGCTATAATAGATTTAGCTTTTATAAATAATTCAAGTTTAATTATATGGGTAAAAAGATATTAATTGTAGAAGATGACAAGATGATCGCTACGATGTATGAGACCAAATTAAAACAAAGTGAACATGATGTAATTATCGCGGATAATGGCTCGCAAGGGCTGGATCTGGCAGTAAAAGAAAAGCCGGACTTGGTGCTTTTGGACGTAATTCTCCCGCAAATGGACGGTTTTTCCGTATTACAGGAATTGCGCTTAAATCCCAATACCAAAGAAACGCCGATAATAATGCTAACTAATTTAGGGACCAGCGAAGACCAGGAAAAAGGCAAACAAATGGGTGCGACTGATTATTGGATTAAGGCCCAGATGACCCCGGCTCAGGTAAGTGAAAAAGTTAATGAATTGTTAAAATAACACCAAATTTGCAATGTAATTTGTTTAATTGAATTATATTTGTAAATTTGTATTTTTTTATGAAAGACATGAATAAAGAACGCACTGTGGTGATCGTTAAGCCGGATGGCGTACAGCGGTCATTGATCGGTGAAATAATCAAGCGCTATGAGCAGGTTGGGCTTAAATTAATTGCTATGAAAATGGTAATGCCGACCGAGGAAATGGCGACCAAACATTATTATGAAGTAGGTGGTGATGAGTGGATAGAGGAAGTCGGCCGAAAAGCAGCCGCGGCTTACAAAAAGAAAGGCATGAAGTCGCCTTATAAAACCCACAAAGAAAACGGTTGGGCCGTACTTAAGGCAAACGCTAAATATTTAAGCGCCGGGCCGGTTGTGGCTATGGTGTGGCAGGGTGCCCAGGCGGTTGGCTTAGTCCGGAAGATTACCGGTGGCACTGAGCCCTTAACCTCTGATATTGGTACTATTCGCGGCGATTACACTCTGGATTCTTATGCCTTGGCTGATACGGATCAGCGCAGTGTGCGTAATTTAATCCACGCGTCCGGTGACCCTGAAGAAGCGGCTAAAGAAATAAAAATTTGGTTTAAAGACGAAGAATTGCTTAAGTATAATCATTTAAGCGAGCGCATACTCTATGACGTAAACCTGGATGGAATTAAAGAGTAGTGAGGGCAGGTGGGGAAAAACGTCTAAGATTAGAAAAATTAATAAAAATTTAGTATTTTTTTGTTTAATATTAGTCTATTTTTTAGGCATTGACAAAGCCTGTGTTTGCTTTATAATAGTATTATTATGAATAAAGCTTTCCGCACAATTTCAGTTTGGACCAAGGCGATTATTACATTTGTAGTCGGCTTGATTATGTTTGGCTACAGTACGCGGGTGGCTCACACCAGAATATAAAATATAAAAAAGAATCAAATAAAAAAGAGCCACCCGAACTAAACGGGTGGCTTTTTGTTAGTTCTTTAAATATTCTGTATCCGGTATTGTAAAAAGACATGTTTATAATACTGGGTACAGAAACCAATAACCATTAAAAAGTAGGAGGATTTGAAATGACAGATTCGGGAATTATTGGAATAGGTAACCGCGCTCCGGTAAAAGGGGAAAGAAGTGCAATTAAAATTAGCACACAGTTATTTGATGTTAACAAAAAAATTGATAAATGTCGGGACAGAGATGAAAAGATTAAGTTAACCGTTGAAGCAAAGAAGCTAGATACCGGTTTAAAGAGCGTGGACGGTGCCTATTTCTAAAAAATCCTGCAATTTTATGCAAGCAAACACGCAATTAAGCGTTTAAGATTTTTACGGCGGAGGACTTATCTCCTCGCCTAAACTTAAATGCGAAAATTTTTTCGCGTAAATGGTGGTACATCACTACACGAAAACATTTTAGAACGTAATCCGTTCTAGAAAGAAAATTTTTCACATTTGCGCATCATACTGGAAGGAGAAATTATAGAAAATATTTCTTCTTCCAGTATAAATTTCTTTTAAGTAAATTTAAATATTTTTAGCGTTAAAAAAGAAAAAAAAGGAGGAAAAATAATGGGTACAAATAGAGCGGAAGAATTAGAAAGAGAGAAACAGGCAGTCAAAGATGCATTAGAGAATCTTGGCACTAATCAATATGTGTACGACAAAGAACGCAAAGCTTTAAATAAGAGGTTAAAAGAAGTTAATGATGAAGTCGGAAATTCAAAGCTTCAGGTACTTGACGCTAAATACAAAAAGGCAACCGGTCAATCACTCCGGGCGAATACATTATCCACCGTAAGATGCTAAAAAGGGGAGGGTAAAAGACAATCTTTTAACCCTCTCCACAGTTTTTAAAAAAAATTATTAAATATTATATGTTTCAAAGAATAAAAGATATTATTATAATTATTACCGGGATCATCATTATTGATGATCACTTTAAGCAACCTTTGAAGACATAAATTAAGAATAAATATAAAAACAAAGTCGTCTTCAAAGGAAGACGATTTTTTAGTTTAGTTCTTTATAAATAACTTAATGCATCAGAGTGGGTATTTGTTAAATAGTTACTCTCGTGCATTAAGTTTAAAATAATAATTAATAGAATTATAAAGGAGGAGTAACATGCATGGAGATACATTTAGAAATGTCGATGAAGTGAGACAAAGGTTAGGGTCAGATTATGTTGCAACAGCTGTTGTAGATGGGAACAAAATAAAAGTATATAACGAACCGGTTAATATGCGATTCGGGCAAAGTAAACACAACCTAAAATGCCAGGTCAAAGGAGCTCGAGCGGTTAACCCAGACAACGAAGTAATAACTATTGAAGGAGGGATGATATGAATTTACCTGAAGAATTTGAGACAAAATCTAATAATGACGAAGATGTACCTGGGGCAGGTACCGATGAAAATGAAAAGGATAAATTTGACCCCGATTTATTTAAACCAATAGACGACAGCCCAGTGAAAACGTACTTTTAAACCAACCCCATTAAGCAATTAAAAACTGTCTTAATGGGGTTGCTTTTTTTTAGGTTATGCTATACTCTTTTTAAGAATATGAAACAAGTTAATAATAACAATTTAGGTTTGCTATTGTTATTGAACCTCCTCTAGGGTGGCTTGTTTTCATATGTAAAAATAAAATTTAACTTAAAGCAAGAAAACATTCCACCCACCGGGTGGTTTTTTTGTTATTTATAACAGCAACAAAAAGGAGGAGAAAATGACCAAAGAACAAAAGTTCGACGAAAACGGCAATAGAGTTATTTGCGCGAAATGTGATAATCCAATAAGGCCTGGACAAATGGTGTGTGATGAATGCTCGGAGCGTGTAAATGTAGGATATATGAAAGAAAATTATGACCCTGAAGAAAAGCCAATAACTAATTTACGCTGTTAATGCCGAAAGAAGTCAAAACAATTGTGGGGAGAAAAATTTTAAAATTTTTCTCCCCGCTTTTTATTTTCCTTTAATTGTTTATAAGCGATATTTATGATAATATTAATACCTAGAATGTACTAAAATAATAAAAGTTATTAAATGAACAAAAAAATAATTTGTCGTGACTCGGATAATAATAAATTTGAGATTGATTCAAATAAATTGATCTTTCGTCCATCAGTGTATGGGTTTTTGATTGAAGACAATAAAATTCTTTTATCAAAACAATGGGATGGATATGATTTCCCCGGGGGAGGGATAAATATTCATGAGACAATTGAAGAGGCCTTAAAAAGGGAATTTTTTGAAGAAACAGGGATTAATATCAAGCTTTTACAGCTTGTGCATTGCGAAACATCATTCTTCCACCCCAGCCACTCAAAAAGATATAAAGGTGAGTATTGGAATTGTCCCTTGATTTATTATTTAGTTAAGAAAGTCGGCGGCGAAATATCCAAGGATAATTTTGATGAAGAAGAAAAGGGTTACGCGGATTTACCGGAGTGGATTGATTTGGATAATATTAAGCAAACTAAATTTATTAATTCAGTGGATAGTGTTGCAATAATAGAAAAGGCTAAGAAGCTAATAGGGAAATAGATTTAAATTTTTATGATTTTATATTTAGTACTATCATTATTTTAATATTCAAATAAAATGAAAAGATCAAAGAAAATAATTTTTGCAGTTCATTGTCTTCTTAATCAAAACGCTCGCGCTCAAACCGTGGCTAAATGTCCGGGGCCAGTTAAAGAATTCTTAAAATATTGTATTAAAAATGATTATGGTATCGTACCAATTGATTGTCCGCAATTGAAGTTTGAGCCGCTAATAAGAGACCCGGAGACTAAGGAATTTTATGATAATAAAACATCTAGAGAGGCATCACGAGAAGTTATTGGTAGAGTAATTGAACAAATTAAATTATACCAAAAAAATAATTATAAAGTTTGCGGAATTTTTGGTGTTGAGGGTTCGCCAACTTGCGGCGCTATTAAAACACATATTAGGGACGAAAATGGGGAATCCGCTTCCGTTAAAGAGCCGGGTATATTTTTTGAAGAATTAAAGAAAGTAATGGATAGTGCTGGGTTAAGCGTTGATATTTATGATTGGGATATACAAGCCAAGAAGATGCTTAAATAAAAATATTTTTTGATTTTTTTTGTTTCACTGCAACTTTGCGCACTCGGAGTTGGGTGAGAATAAAAATACTGGCTTAGCGCCAGTTTTTTGTTTAAAAAAATAATTACAGAGTTAACTCTGTAATTAAAATTTAAGAAATTTTAAATTTTCTCCTCATTTTTTATTGATAAAAAGCTAAATTTATGCTAATATTAATAATTAGAATATAAATATAAAAATTAATAAAATGATATTTGCCTTTTTTCAGTTTTTTACCTGGCTGATCTCCAATTTCATTGGTAAGGTATTTTTGAATTTGCGTGTTAAAGGAAAGGAAAATTTAAAATCTTTAAAATCCGGAGGAGTATTATTCGTTGCTAACCATCCGGGAAAGTTTGATCCCTTTTTTGTTGGCGCCGCCCTGCCCCGGTCGCATTACCGCCGTATCAAGTGTTTTCGGTATTTAACCTACTACAAATATATAAAATGTAAGTGGTATGGATTCTTTATTTGGCTTTCTGGCGCGTATCCGGTTTATAAAGATCAGGGTAATTTTGAGAAAAGCCTGGGCCGTACTACCAAGTTACTGCGTGATAATCAGAATGTTTTAATGTTCCCAACCTCTAAGATTCAGAAAGATTTTGTCCCCAGTGATGCCCGTCCCGGTGTGGCCTGGCTGGCTAAAAAAATTAATCCGCGCTTAGTACCGGTTTATGTTAATAGAAAGGATATTCGACATGTTGTTATTACGTTTGGTAAACCCTTTGTAATTAATGAAGTAAAAGGAGGGGCAACTGATAATAGAGAAGTGGCTGCCAGGATAATGAAAAAGGTAAGTGAACTAAAAAAAGACAAAAAATCTTAGTATTTCTACTTAAATTGCAGATTTATGGTATAATAAACTATATAAATTATATAGTTTTTTATTTTTTATTTATGCGTTTTGCGTTTTTAATACACTCTAGAAATTATAAAGACATTCAATATAAGTTTAAAATAACCAGATTTTTGCCTGTGTTTATGATTAATTGGTTTTGTTTTTTTTGGCCGCCAATATTGGTAAATAAAATTAATTATAAGTCAAAGTCAAATATAACTGTTAAGGGATATGTAATAGGTATTCCAATGACGGCAAGGCAGATTCTTAGGCATAGAAAAAAGGCGTGTCGAAAAATTATTAGTGCAATTAAAAAAGCCGGTTCACTTGGGGCGGAAATTGTTAGCCTGGGAGCGCTTACCGCGCCTGTGACAAACGGCGGTCTAAGTATTAAGGATAGAGTAAAACCGGCAATTACTACCGGTAATGCTTTAACCGCCGCAGTTACTATTGATCATGTAGAAGAATTTATAGAAAAGCATGAAAATATTAGTAAGATTTCTGTAATCGGTGCAACCGGGTCTATTGGCCGAGTAGTTACTTTGTTAATTGCAGAACAGTTTCCTCAAAAAGAATTGTATATTTTTGCCCGGACAAAAGAAAATTTAGACAATCTGTTAAAAGCAGTTAAGCAGGTAAACAAAAATATTAAAGTTTGTGGGTTTATAAGTGATCTTGAGAAAGTAGTAAAAACCGATTTAGTTATCGTAGCCACCTCCTCTAGCGAAGCCTTGATACACTCCAGGCACTTAAAAAAAGGAGCAATAGTTTATGATATAACACAACCTCAAAATGTCGATAAAGCAACTTTGGCTCTTCGTAAGGATTTAGAAGTTTATGACGGCGGATTAGTTGAAGTGCCAAATATCAAGAGTAATTTTCCTTTTGGATTACCACCGCGAATTATATTTTCTTGTCTGGGAGAGGTAATATTGTTGGCGATTGAAGGGTGTAAACATGATTTTGTCGTAGGGAAAACCGAAGTAGATCAAGTAAAATATATTGGCGCCTTAGCGAAGAAACATAGTTTTAAATCAATAAAATTATGAATTTTTATTTTATAATTACATCGTTAAGCTCTTTGCTTACCCTGCTGTTAGGTATTATAGTTTTATTAAAAAATCCTAAAAAGGATCTAAATTACGTATTTTTTATATTTTCTTCGTTTATTTCTATCTGGATGGCCGGTTCGGCCGCGCTTTTAAAATGTTGTTATAGTATAGAGGTTGCAATTTTATTCGATCGAGTCACTTATTTTGGTGTAATTTTTATTCCCCCCAGCCTGCTTCATCTAAATGCTCTTTTTGCGAAAGAAGTAAAACATAAGAAATTGGCATTTATTAGTTATTTTGTTTCAGCTGTTTTTTTCTTGCTTAGTTTCTCAGACAAATTTATATTTGGTTTAATTCAGTACTCTTGGGGCTGCCATACAAAGGCGGGAATTTTTCATCATATTTTTATAGTTTATTTTATAGTTTTTATAATTTTTGCTTTAAGAAGGTTAGTTATCGCGCACCGAAAGGCAATTGGCTCGGAAAAGGCTCAGCTTAAGTATGTTTTAATTGCTCTTGCGGTATTAAGCATTGGTGGGCTTGGGTTTTTACCGGCTTATGGTATAGGCCTTCCTCCCTTTGTTTATTTGTGCGGTATTGTAGCAGTAATTATAATGACGTATGCCATAGTCCGCCATCGTTTGATGGATATTCGCTTTGTTGTGCGGCAGGGGTCTGTTCTTCTTGCTTCGCTACTCACAATAATTTCATCCATATTATTAATTAAATATTTATTTTTTAAACTAACCGCGGTGCGAGTAGGATGGACAGATTATGTATTTTTGATTTTTGGTATCCTCGCTTATCCTTACATTAATAAATATTTTTACCGCATTGCCAACAAATACTTTTTTACTTCCCTCTACGACGCGCGTGAGGTGATTGCTTCTTTGTCTGACAAATTAAGTTCAACCTTGTTGGTAGGGGATATTTATAAATACATAAGCCAGGAGATAATAAGCGCCTTACATGTTAAAGCGATGGGTATATTTATTTTTGACCAGAACGAACAACTTTATGAATTAAAATATTACAAAGGTAATGAACGGGATAAAATAAAAAGCTTTATTGAGGATAAAGGGTTTTATACTAATTATTTAAAAACCAATGATCCGGTTGAGGTTGACGAGATCAAGCGGACTGTTTATATAAAGTACCGTAAGACCGTGGATATGTTGGTGGCCAATAATGTTAAGGTGCTAATTCCTTTGCGGTTAAAAAGCGAAACTATTGGCATGATCGCCTTGGGGGAGAAGGAGACAAAAGATAATTATAATGACCAGGATATCGCAATGTTGGAGATCATCGGCACCCAGTCGGCAATCGCGGTTAATAATGCCTTGAGCTACACAGAGATCAAGAATTTTAGTAAAAAGCTGGAGCACGAAGTGGACGTGGCAACCGAAGGCCTAGTTCGCGCTAATTCCAAACTGCGCCAGCTTGACCAGGCTAAGAGTGAATTTGTGTCAATTGCGTCCCATCAATTGCGCACCCCCTTAACCGTTATTAAGGGCTATATTTCCATGATGTTGGAAGGCAGTTATGGCAAGCTTTCTGCCTTGCATCGCGAGTCGCTGGACAAAGTTTTTCAATCAAATGAAAGACTAATACATTTGGTGGAAAATTTGCTTAATATATCCAGGATTGAATCCGGTAGATTAAAAATTAATAAAGAAAAAATTCGTTTGGAATTAATGGTCGCGGATGTAAGCGAGGAATTAATGATTCGCGCCAAGAGCAAGGGTATAAAATTAATTTATAAAAAACCGAAAAAGAAGATTCCGAGCGTAAATATTGACAAAGAGAAGATAAGACAGGTAATATTAAACTTAATTGATAATGCGGTTAAATATACGAAAAAAGGCAAGGTGGAGGTGAGCGTGGAGCAAAAGGGAAATTATTTACAGTGTTTGGTCAAAGATACCGGCATGGGATTTACAAAAGCTGATTACATTGATTTGTTTGATAAATTTTCCCGCGGTGTTGGTACCGACTTGGTGCATACCGAGGGTACTGGTTTGGGGCTATATGTGGCCAAACAGATGATAACTTTGCATAAAGGAAAAATCTGGGCCAAAAGCAAAGGCCAGGGCAAGGGCAGTGAATTTTATTTTACCTTACCGGTTTTAAATAAGATAAATATGATAAATAAGAAAAATAAGAAAGCTTAAATTTATTTTTATTTATATTCGCATGTCCCGCATTTGTAGTGCGGGTCCCGCGGTAGCGGGATAACATTTTAACAATGAAGAAAAAAGTATTAATAATTGAAGACGATCCCTATTTGTCAGAAATGTATCAAATGAAGTTTAAGCTTGAGGGATACATTGTACTTGTTGCCAGGGACGGGCAAGAAGGCCTTAATAGTGCTTTTACCACAAAGCCTGATATTATTCTTTTGGATCTGGTTATGCCGGTAAAGGACGGTTATCATGTATTAAGGGAGTTGAAAGAAAATAATAAGACAAAGGCCATCCCGGTATTGGTTCTATCTAACCTAGGGCAAGTTGACGAGATTAAAAAGGCCATGAATGACGGTGCTGATAAATATTTAATAAAGGCTAATATGACGCCGGAACAGCTGCTTAAGGAGGTAAGAAGTTTTTTGAATAAATAAATAATTTTATTAAAGATTTTATGTCCGTATCTATTGATAAAAATTTATGCATCGGCTGCAGTGCCTGTGTTTCCATTTGTCCTAAAACATTTAAGATGAATGAAGAAGAAGGTAAGGCGGAGGTGTTTGCCTTTGATGATATTACCTGCGCCCAAAACGCGGCTGACGGCTGCCCGGTTCAGGCAATTGCGATTGGGTAGAATAATAGTTTTGTATTAATTCTTCAAACAGTTTTCATATTAATGGTTGCTGTTTGTTTTTTATTAGAAACAAGACACAAGATGCAAGAAGCAAACAAACTAAAAGATACAAATTAGAAACAATAACCGATTAATGGGTAGTTGATTGAATCTTTTGGATTGGTTTTTAATTTTTAATTTGTATTTTGTTTGTATCCTTGCGTCTTGTATCCTTGTACCTTTGTTTATTACGAATATCTATAATGTTTGATTAAAACCACGAATAATGATAAAAATATAAAGACAGTATATGAAATTAAGTGATATAAAACAATTAAATATCCCTAAAGCCCCCGGGTCTTATCAGTTTAAAAATAAGGCTGGGAAAATTATTTATATAGGCAAAGCCGCGGATCTTCGGTCGCGGGTGTATTCGTATTGGCGGGCCAGTGCTAACCACACCCCAGCTAAGGAGAAGATGATGAAAGAAATAAACCACGTAGAGTGGATAGAGACTGAAACAGAGATTGAGGCCTTGCTTTTGGAATCAAATTTGATCAAGAAATACCAGCCGATTTACAATATTGATCTGCGGGATGACAAGCGTTTTTGTTATATCAAAATATCTACCGAGGATGAGATCCCCGGTGTTTTTATTACGCGACAGATTGATAAGGCCGGCAAATATTTTGGCCCGTTTACGGCCGCCGGAGCAGTGCGGGAAACAGTAAAGGCAATTAGAAAAATTTGGCCCTTTTGTACCGAGCGAAAGATTAAAATCAAACCGTGTTTTTATTATCAAATCAACCGTTGCCTGGGCCCTTGCGGGGGCATGGTTGAGATTGATAAATACAAAAAAGAAGTAATCGTGCCGATAATAAAATTTTTGTCCGGCAAAAAGAAACAGATAATTCGTGATATTGAAAAAGAAATTAAAAAATTATCCGTAGAGACACGATTTATCGTGTCTTCGGACGTTGCAGAAACGCAAAATTTTGCGTTTCAGGATAAAGAAAAACAATTACGACACCTAAAATACAAATTATTAAACATGCAAAAGGTCTTGGAACATACCAATATTTTGTCTGTGGCCGAGAAGTACGCGGCTGATGTGGTGGAGCTGGCCAAGGTCCTTGGCCTGCCCAAGGTGCCGGAGCGGATAGAAGGCTATGATATATCAAATATTTTCGGGCAAGAAGCAGTTGGGTCAATGGTGGTTTTTAAAAACGGCGAGCCAGATAAAAGTGAATACCGCAAATTTAAGATTCGTGTTGGCCAAGGAGAAGCAAATGATATTAAGATGACGCGGGAAGTATTGGAACGACGATTTAAACATACCAAAAAAGAAGCTAAGCTTCCTATAGGAAGCTTAGCTTCTCAAGGAATTTCGTTTTTATGGCCGTTGCCAGATTTAATTATCATTGACGGCGGCAAGGGTCAATTAAACGGAGCGCTTAAAGAAATAAAAAAAACCGGATTAAATATTCCGGTTATTGCGGTAAGTAAGGGTGCTGGCCTTAGGAGCGCGGCCGCGCCGGATAAGATATTTTTTCCAGGCGAGAAAAAACCTTTAGAATTATCTCTATCCTCTCCGGCCCTTCACATAATCAAGCGTGTCCGTGACGAAGCGCATCGCTTTGCCATCAAATACCATCGGTTGCTAAGGAAGAAAAAATTGTTTAAAAAATAATACATATCAAGACACTGAGTGTCCCGCGGACACTTAGTGTCTTATAGTAATTAATCGTACGCGGAGTTATGCCGTGTTTTTTTGTTGAAAAAAGCTAATATTAAAGGTTTTTTTGGTGTGAGGCATTGACAAAAGTTATAAAATATGCTTAGATTATATAATTCGTATAAATGTAAATATTTTTAAAAGAATAAAAATCAAAATTTAACCTTAAGGAGGATGTAATGAAAACTTTTTTTTCAGTAATAGTCAGTCTTGTTTGTTTGTTATTTGTCATGGGATGTGGTAGCAACTCAATGTCAATTGATGAAGCAGAAACCTTGGTGCAAATCGCAAGAGAAGGACATTTAACGAACGAAAGTATTAAAATTAATTGTAATTCTGCTATCTTAGACTATGTCAAACGACAGGTAATAATTACTGGACCAAAGCACCTCGGTTCTTCTAACAATGAATTTGGCTGGGTGGTGACGGTTGATATTGTCAATAATAAGTTGGTGCTTGGCATGCCTGTTGATTCAGATTATACTGTTTGGATTGCAGGTCAGAAGCACTTACTTACAAAGCAGTAGCTTCTTAGCTGGAGTTATTTGGACATTTAATTTTTGTTTTTTAAAAGGGATTACTTATTAAATGTAATCCCTTTTCCTTTTTTAATAATATTTATTATTTTTGAGATATTTGGATAATCGATTCGTGGAATTTAGCCTTAATAGTGCGCGGCACAATGCCGTGTTTTTTGTTATAAGCGGTTTGGATTTTCCGGCGTTTCTTGGTTTCGTTTATCGCGTATTTCATGGCCGGGGTTGTTTTGTCGCCATACATTATTACTCGGCCTTCTACGTGGCGGGAAGCGCGGCCCATGGTCTGCATGAGTGAGGTGTCGTTTCTTAGAAAGCCGGACATGTCAGCGTCGAGAATTGCCACCAGCGACACTTCCGGCAGGTCCAGACCTTCGCGAAGCAAGTTGATACCGACTAAAACGTCATACTTACCTTGGCGTAGGTCACGTAATATTTCTACCCGCGCGAGTGTTTCCACGTCCGCGTGGATGTATTGCACTTTTATTCTTTTTTCCTGCAAATACTCACTTAGTTCTTCGGCCATCCGTTTAGTAAGAGTAGTAACCAAAACGCGTTGGCCCTTTTTTGTGGTTTTTTCTATTTCACTGATTAGGTCTGAGACTTGATCACGGCTGGGACGGACCTCAACGGCCGGGTCCAGGAGCCCGGTTGGGCGGATGATCTGCTTGGCCACTGTTTGGCTCCGGCCTATTTCATAGTCAGCTGGCGTGGCTGAGGCATAGATCACTTTATTTATTCTTTTACGAAATTCAGAAAAATTCAGTGGCCGGTTATCTTTGGCACTGGGTAAGCGAAAACCGAAATCAACCAGATTCTGCTTGCGGGCCTGGTCGCCGGCATGCATGCCGCGGATCTGGGGCAGGGTCTGGTGTGACTCATCTACAAAGAGTAAATAATCCTTAGGGAAGAAATCAACTAAAGTGCTGGGCGGCTCACCCACAGCGCGGCCGGTCAAATGCCGAGAATAGTTTTCAATGCCATTGCAATAGTCGACTTGCTGCATCATCTCAATATCATAGTTGGTCTTGCGCTCCAAGCGGTAGGCCTCTACTTGTTTGTCTTGTTTAACTAGTTCATCAACTCGTTTTTTAAGTTCATTTTGGATATTAGCGATTGCCAGCTTCATTCGATCATCCGGGGTCATAAAGTGCTTGGCCGGGAGAATATTTATCTCCTTAAGCTCGGTTGCATCTTTATTTCGCAGGTCTGCCGCCCAGATCGGAGCATTAATTTTGGTTTGGACATTAAAAATTAATATTTTTTCAATTTTATCCCTCAGCATTTCAATCCTTACCACCGATTCGCCGGTTGCTAAATAAATATCAATGCGATCGCCTTTAACTTTGAATTGTCCGCGATAAAAAGCAATATCATTGCGTTCATACTGGATAGAGGTTAGTTGCCTTAGCAATTCATTTCGTTTAATTTTTTGCCCGGTTTTAAAAGTTCGCCCCATACTTTCATAGTCTTTACGCTCGCCAATCCCGTAAATGCAGGATACCGAGGCCACGATCAAGACATCGCGCCGGTTAATTAGCGACTGAGTGGCGGCGTGCCGCAAACGGTCAATTTCTTCATTAATGGTGGCCTCTTTTTCAATGTATGTATCAGTGTGGGGGATATAGGCCTCGGGCTGATAATAGTCGTAGTAGGAGACAAAATAATGAACGGCGTTAGTCGGGAAGAATTGTTTAAATTCACCATAGAGCTGGGCGGCCAAAGTTTTGTTGTGCGATATAATTAAAGTTGGTTTTTGGATTTTTTCTATCACATTAGCCATAGTAAAAGTCTTGCCAGAGCCGGTAACACCCAGTAAAGTCTGTTCTTTTTGCCCGGCCTTAAGCCCGGCCATCAATGCTTTAATCGCCTGCGGTTGATCCCCTGTGGGTTTAAATTTCGATTGTAACTTGAATTTATTCATTTTAAATATACTAAGCTTATATTTTATCATTAATATTTGAAAACGAAAAGAGGACCCAATTTACCAGAACGGTAATATTATGTGGGTCCTCCCAATTGTTAACAATGTGCATTTTAGAGCTCCTTTCGTTCTAAAAAGGACAAGATGTTTGTGGGGATTATATTAGATGATTTATGTTTTGTTGCTTAAATTGCATATCTTTATTTTTGTTGGGAAGTTATTGCTTCAAATACGACTTTTAAGGTGCTGGCACCTTGGTCTCCTTATTAGGAGCGATAGCAATGAATCAATAAATTCTATATTAGATATATTAAGCAACTTATATGAAGAACATAAAAATATATTATAACACATAAAAAAATAATTGCAAGTAAAATTTTTGACATTTTGGCTTAAAAAAGCTAAAATAAACGCGTAATTAATAGCAGTTTTTTATTTTATGGTAAACAAAAACAACCAAAAACAAGAAGAATTTCCCAAGAGCGATGTTGCTAAAATAGAGGAGAAAATTATTGATTTTTGGGAAAAATCTAAAACTTTTAAAAAATCGGTTGAGAAAAAGGCGCCTCAGGGCGATTATGTTTTTTATGATGGCCCGCCTTTTGGTACGGGCGAGCCGCATTATGGGCATATTTTATCCAGCGTGGCCAAAGACGTCGTGCCGCGCTACTGGACTATGAAAGGTTACCGGGTAGAACGACGCTGGGGCTGGGACTGTCATGGCTTGCCGATTGAGAATATTATTGAGAAAGACATGGGCATTAGCGGTAAAAAGGAGATTGAAGAAATGGGAATAGATAAGTTTAACGAAGCCTGCCGGGCGCGGGTACTAGAATATGCTGATGTTTGGGATGTAATGGTTAAACGGATCGCCCGCTGGGTAGAATTCAAAAATTCATACAAAACCATGAATCCGGAATTTATGGAGTCAGTCTGGTGGGGCTTTAAAGAGTTGTGGGAAAAGGATTTGATCTACCAGGGCCGCAAAGTTTTGCTTTATTGTCCGCGCTGCGAAACGCCGATTTCTAACTTTGAAGTAGCGATGGATAATAGTTATAAGGAGATTACTGAGCCGAGTGTTTATGTAAAGTTTAGAATTAAGAATGAAGAATTAAGAATTAAGAATTTAGGGATTAAGGATGGTGAGGGTGTATATATTTTAGCGTGGACGACTACGCCGTGGACACTGCCAGGCAATGTTGCTTTGGCAGTGGGGAAAGATATTGATTATGTGATAATTCGTGAAAAAGAAATGACGGCATCCGTAAGTTCAAATCATGAATACGAACTCCCCAATAATAATGAGCTGTATATTTTAGCAAAAGATGTATTTGCGAAAGAAGATCAAAAATTAGTGCCCGGTGATAATTTAAGTAAGGCATATTACTATCATAATAAGGTGTATGAAGTTATTGATGAGATAAAAGGTAAAGAGTTGGTGGGACTAAAATATGAGCCATTGTTTGATGTGCCTGCGCTTAAAGATAGCGGAAAAAATGTTTACGTTGTGGCAGACGCGGATTTTGTTACTACCGAAGATGGCACCGGCGTGGTTCACACAGCCGTGGTTTATGGTGAAGACGATTATAATTTGGGACTTAAACTGGATTTGCCAATAGTACCGGCTCTGGATGAGAAAGGGCATTTTAATAATACTGTTCCGCAGTTTAAGGGCATGTATTTTAAAAAGGCGGACAAAGAAATAATCAAGGATTTGAATAAGCGCGGCTTGCTCTTTCGGGCAGTTGATTACGCGCACAGTTATCCGCATTGCCATCGTTGTGAAACTCAATTATTCTATAACGCGATCCCGGCCTGGTTTTTATCAATTGAAAAAATTAGAAAAAATTTGCTTAAACAAAATAAGAATATTAATTGGTATCCTGAGCACTTAAAAGAGGGTAGGTTTAAGATCGGTATTGAGCAGGCCCCGGACTGGAATATCTCCCGCAACCGCTATTTTGCCACTCCAATGCCGATTTGGGAGTGTGATAAATGTAAGAAACGTGAAGTAATCGGCTCGATCAAAGGACTGGAGAAGAAGGTTGGAATGGACACATTTTATATAATGCGTCATGGTGAAGCGGAATTTAATGTAAAGAGAATATATTCAACTAATGTAGACTCAAAAAATGATCTAACTGAAAAGGGAATAGAAGATGCTGGAGAAACGGCAAAAAAATTAAAAGACAAAAAAATTGATATAATAATTTGTTCTGATTTTTTACGCACTAAGGAAACAGCTAATATTGTGGCTAAAGAGATAGGAGTAGAAGTGATTGAAGACGAAAGAATTAGAGAAATAAATGTTGGAGACTTGGATAATAAACCATATGACATGAAAATAATTGAGCAGAGAGATCAAAATGAATTTTTAAAATATCCAAATGGAGAGAGTTGGTCTGATGTAAAAAAACGAGTTAGTGATTTTTACAAAGAAGTTAGTCAAAAATATAAAAACAAGAAAGTATTAATAGTATCTCACGGCGATACTTTAACAGCTTTTGAAGCATTGTTAACAGACGGATATTTTCTAGATAATATTAAAAAAATTGTAAAAGATAGATATATTAAAAAAGCTGAGACTAGAAAATTGAAACAAAGAATTTTTGATATCCATTCTCATTTTATTGATGGTTTGTCTTGGCAATGTTCCAAGTGTTCGGACGGAAAGATGCATCGGATAAAAGAGGTATTTGATTGTTGGGTGGAGTCCGGCTCTATGAGCTTTGCCCAGCACCATTATCCTTTTGAGAATAAGAAAAAGTTTGAAAGCACTTTTCCGGCGCAATATATTAGTGAATATATTCCCCAGACCCGGGCCTGGTTTTATGTGATGCATGTGATGAGTACAGCTTTGTTTAATAAAAATAGTTTTGAAAATGTGGTTACCACTGGCGTGATATTAAATGAGGAAGGCAAGAAAATGAGCAAATCAAAAAAGAATTACCCAGACCCCTGGAAGGTAATTAATCAGTTTGGAGTGGATTCTCTTAGGTATTATTTAATGAGCTCAACTCTTATGCATGCCGGTAATTTATTTTTTAGTGAACGGGAACTTAGAGATGTGTTTAGGAAGAATATAATGATGACCATGAATGTATATCGTTTTTACGCTATGTTCGCGCCAGTCGCGAATGATAACGAATCAGAAACGAATATTACGAATATCAAAGAAAAAGATATTAAATCTGAGCATATTTTGGATCAATGGATTTTATCGCGATTAAACCAGTTGATTATAGAAGCAAGCGACAAGATGGATAATTATGACCTGCCGCGAGCCACCCGGCCGATCATTGAGTTTATTGACGACCTTTCAACTTGGTATTTGCGCCGTAGCCGTGATCGCTTTAAAGGTGACGATGAAGACGACAAAAAAGCGGCAATTGCTACTACCGGGTTTGTTTTGATTCAGCTTAGTAAAGTAATGGCACCCTTTATGCCGTTTATCGCCGAAAAGCTTTGGCAAGAAGTAGGTGGCAAAAAGTTTCAGGATGAAAACGCTTCGGTTCATCTGGAGAATTGGCCCAAGGCCGGTAAGGTGGATGAAAAAATATTAGAGGAAATGGCAGCGACCAGGAAAATAGTCGAGCTTGGTTTGGCGGCTCGGGATGAAGCCAAGATTAAAGTTAGGCAGCCTTTAAGCACGCTTAGGGTAGTTGCGCCGAAAAAAGTTGCTATCCGCAATCCTTATATAGAGTTAATTAAAGACGAGGTAAATGTAAAAGAAGTAGAGTTTAAAGGCAATGCGGATGAAGTTTCCGTTGAGCTGGATACTAATTTGACTCCAGAGCTAAGGCAAGAAGGCATGAAGCGGGAGTTGGTCCGTACGATAAACGCAATGCGTAAAAAAGCCGGGTTAACCATAAAAGACCGGATTGAAATCGTCTGGCAAGGTGGCGAGAAGATTGGCGAGGTTATTAAAAAGTACGAAGCGGAACTACTCAGTGATACATTGGCAATATCAATAATTTCAAACGACCAGGCAAGCGAGGGCGTACA
>JAGLNE010000081.1 GCA_023139655.1 Candidatus Parcubacteria bacterium | reverse complement strand
AAGAAACTGTGCAATATATTTGACTAAAACTGATTTGATAATGCAAGGCGACTTATTTGGCAAAATTTCACGGCCATATGTCATGCCCGAAGAAAGGTCAGCAGATATTAATGAACCAATAGATTTTGATCTGGCTGAAATTTTGATTCGAAAAAATAAAAAATAATCTATGTCAAAGCGATATATAAAATGCGCAAATTGCAATAGCGACAACCATGAACTTTTGGTAAAAATAAAGAATAAAAGAAAAGCTGATTTTGTTAGTGAGTATAGTAATGTGGTTATTTGCTCTAATTGTGGTTTAGTGTTTTTAAACCCTCAGCATGATAAAGATGATTATTGTAGCTATTATAAAAAACATGATCGCTCAAAGCCTGTAAATAAAACCATAGAAGAAATTATAAAAAATGATAATCGCTACGATGAAAGAATTAAAGCAATTGATTTTCTTTTAGAAAATATTCCTAGAAAGAAAAAAGATCTAAGATTAATAGATATTGGTAGTGGCAACGGAATTTTGTTGTATTTATTAAAACAAAGAGGGATAAGGGGGGAAGGATTGGAAATAAGTAGAAATGCCATTGATTTTTCCAGGAAAATGGGCTTTGAAATACATGAGGGTTCAATAGAAAAACATAAAATAAATAAAAAATATAATATTGTTACTGCCACGGCTATGATCGAGCATGTTTTAAATCCGATTAACAGCCTTAAAAAAATGAGGGAATTACTTGATTCAAATGGGTATTTGTTTTTAGATACCCCGGATTATATGGGTATGAATTTTTATAAAAAAGGAATTATGGCTTTTTTTAAATTTGTTCATACTCATTACTATACGGATATTTCCTTGACTAGCTTGTTGCAACAAGCGGGGTTTGAGGTGATAAAAATTAATAGGACAAAAAAAACAAAAATGAGACTTGGCCTTTTGCAAATAGTCGCAAAAAAATCAAATTTTGTTAATACCCCTATTAAAGATGACAAAAAAAGACTTTTCAGAGAATTTAAAAAAATGGAAATTAAATATGGTTTTATAAACTTTTTCTGGAGAGCGCGAAGGAAACTATTTAAATATATAAATTTAATTTATAGATATGAAAAATAAAATATTAAATACAATTGGATCAAAATATACAAAAAAAGCTAAAGAAGTTTTAAAAAAAATTGGCAGTGTTGATTGTTTGGATTTAACGCAAGATGAGCTTGGGGAAAAAATCAGTGATTATAATATTCTAGTGGTTGGGCTTGGATTGAATATTAACAAAAAAGTGATTGATAAAGGTAAAAATTTGAAAATCATTGCCACGGCAACAACCGGGCTTGATCATATTGACACAGAATATGCCAAAGAAAAAAATATTCAGATCGTGAGCTTGCGCAATGAAACAAAATTTTTAAATACTATCACCGGCACGGCAGAGCTTGCTTTTGGTTTAATAATAGACCTTCTTAGATCAACACCTTATGCTTTTGATTCTGTAAAAAGACATGAATGGGATAGAGAATCTTTTCGCGGGCACAATCTATATAAACAAACATTAGGCATTGTTGGATTAGGCAGGCTTGGTTCCTGGATGGCGAAATATGGAAATGCTTTTGGCATGAAAATAGTCGGATTTGATCCATATATTGACGCGGCGGTGTTTGATAACCTGAACTGTGAGAAAGTTGATTTTGAAAAATTGTTAAAAAGAAGTGATGTTATTTCTATTCATGTTCATCTAAATGATGAAACTGAAAATATGTTTGATATCCATGCCTTTGAAAAGATGAAAAATTCAGCATATTTAATTAATACTTCTCGCGGCAGAATCGTAGATGAAAATAAGCTTTTAAAATCATTGCAAACAAAAAAAATTGCCGGATATGCAACTGATGTTTTGGCCAATGAATTAAATTTTAATAAAAATTTTTCAAACCACCCGCTGGTAGAATATGCAAAAAATAATCAAAATTTAATTATTGTTCCCCATATTGGCGGTATGACCCATGAATCAAGAGAAGCAACGGATATTTTTATAGCAAACAAAATAGTTGTTGGGTTGCAAAACACCTAGCCAGAGAGCTAGGGTTTTCCAAAAAACAAACAATTAAATTTTTTTATTAAACAATTATCTTCTCAATAAATTAAATTTTATTATGCACCAAACCGCGGAAACTCCATCTTTCCAATTTATTTTTTTTCCTTCTTCATATGTCCGGCCGGAGTAAGATATGCCTATTTCATAAATCCGTAATTTATTTCTAGCTAGCAGCGCGGTAGTTTCCGGCTCAATACCAAAACGGTTAGAGCTTAACTTGGGCAGTATCAAATCCAAGGCTTTCCGATTCATGGCCTTATAGCAGGTTTCCATATCAGTCAAATTCAAATTAGTGCACATATTAGAAAAAAGTGTAAGCAATTGATTACCCAGATAATGCCAATAATACAAAACCCGGTGAGGCTTGCTGGAAATAAACCGAGAACCATAAACCGCGTCAGCCTTGCCGGCCAGTATCGGTGCGATCATTTCCTTATACTCACTTGGGTCATATTCCAGATCCGCGTCCTGCACTATGACAATATCACCGGTAGCGGCCGCGTAGCCGGTCCGAACTGCCGCGCCCTTGCCCTGGTTTTTTTTCTTAATAATTACTTTGTATTTGTCTTTATATTTCCGAAGGATGGAAACTGTGCCGTCAGTTGAGCCGTCATCAATCAGCACCAATTCTTTGGTGATATTATCTAAATTAACCGCCTCCACTCTTTTAATCAACTCCCCAACCGTGTTTGCCTCATTATATATTGGAATAATTATAGATAATTTTTGCATATCGTTGTAATTAATTTTTCCAAACTATGATTATTTTTTATAATATTTCTTAATTCCTTTCCTAATTCTTGTCGTTTCTCCTTACTAATATTAATTATTTCTTCAATCCTCTTAGCCAACGCTTGATAGTCCCCTTTTCTATAAATTAAATCCGGATACTTACGCAGTAAATCATTCTTAATTGCGTCATTGCATGAAACTACTGGCAAGCCGCAAGCCATTGCCTCCAAAACAACTTTGTCCAGACTACCGGTCTGACTGGCATGAATAAACAAATCCGCGTCCTGATAATAACTAATAATATCTTTATTCGGTATTGGACCAACAAAATTAATTTTACTTTCCAAATTTTTTTCTTTAACTATCTGCTTTAACTCTTTTGCATATTTTTTATCTTCTTCATCCAGTGGCCCGCCAATAACGTCAAATTTAACATTCTTAATTCTTTCCACCGCTTTAATCAAGGTTTTAATATCTTTAGAAGAAGAAATTCTCCCAACAGTAATTAGCGTGAATTTTGAATTTTGAATTTTGAATTTTGAATCAATTTTTACCCCTGGGGCATTATATAATTCTAAATTTTTAATTTTTAATTTTTGATAATCAATCCCATGCCCGACAACTTTAACCTTCTTACTTGGCAGTCTAAAACTCTCCTTAGAAGCGGTAAAAATAATATCAGTGAACTTTTCGGCTAATCTTAACTTAAAATTAACTGCCTTATGCGTGTACCATAAGGCAATTTTTTTATTTAACAATTTCCAAAACAAGCCACCCAACACAACATACTCCGGATTCATATGAACAAATACGTTTGAATAGTTACATCGTTCGTTTATAATATATCTGTAAAATCTAATAATATAGAAAAACCGCTGCAGTATATTCCTGCTGTCTACTGTCTGCTGTCTACTGTCTATCCTTTCTTTTCCTAAAGACAAAACCTTTACATTGCTTGGCAAATCATATTCTCCTTTATACAAACAAATAACCGTTACCTTTTCACAGTGAGCGGCAAAAACACGCAGCCAATCGTAAAAAAAGCCCAAAATAGCGTCGTTTTTATCAACTTTTTGGGTTAATATTAATAATTTCATACTACTTCTTCCAATCCCTGATAATTAACCGTTTTCGCCTGTTATCAATGTCAACAACTAACTTTTGCCTTTTCTGCCAATTAAATTTGCGTATCGCCTCAATCGGTAAGGTGATACTATAAGTCTTACCGCCGCCAACTTTAACTAATCTGCGAATATTTCTTTTTTCTAAGCTTAATCTTCCCATAAAGAAAAACATAATTACAGAGTTAACTCTGTAATTAATAATCACCTTACGCGCTAAGCGTTTTTACCTTAGTAGAAACTATAATTAATGTTATTTAAACAAAAACACTAAGATAAAACTTGTTCTTATCCTTGTTTTTGTTTAAATAACATTAATTATAGTTTCGTTTACGCGATAAGCGCGTAACATGAGTTATTAAAATAAAAAATTACGCATAAAAACGTAATTTATTGTTACTGCTATCTATATACATTATACAATATTTACCTTAGGCAAAGCAATAGTCAGCGTCTTGACATAAAAAATATATTTGTGTACACTTAAGGTACACATAAATATTAACAAAAATATATGACTACCAAGCTTATCGGCGTTAGGGAATTTCGCCAAAACATGGCAACGCTTCATGCCAAAGCGAAAAAAAATAATTTACGCTACATAATCTTAAACCGCAACGAGCCAATTTTCAAAGTTGAGCCATTGAGCAAAAAGGATGCTATTGTTGAAAAATTAACCCGGGAAATCGAAGAAGCCAGAGAAGACGTAAAAAAAGGAAGATTATATACAGCTGAACAAATCCGCCGTGATTTAAAGCTTTAGTATATGAAATACAAACTATTTTATACATTAAAAGCAAAAAAAGATTTAGCTCATCTTAACAAAAAAATAGCAAATAGAATTTTAGATAAATTAGACTCCTTTATTGAATCCGACAATCCATTAAGTCGCGCGAAAAAACTAATAAATAACAAACAAGAAGCTTACCGATTTAGAATTGGAGACTACAGAGCTATTTTTGATATTGATAATAGTGGAAAAATTATTATATTTCTGATTTTACGCATCAAACACCGGAAAGAAGTTTATAAAAATTTTTAGGTAAACCAATATAATATAAAAAAAATAACCCCAAATTTTGGGGTTATTTTTATCAGCGGTAGGGGTGGGATTTGAACCCACGGTACGCTTTTCAACATACACATGCTTTCCAAGCATGCGCCTTAAACCGCTCGGCCACCCTACCTGTTTATTATTTAATTGTTTTTAATCTCCTCTAAATGCCTATTTATAATACTCCTCATCCCCTCCCTTTCTCTTTCCTGGCTATCTGTAAAATCCTCAAACGGAACCGCGCCGGCGTGGGGCTCGGCGTTTACAAAAATACCCGGAGTACCGGTAACGCCGCAGCTCTTTCCCCCATCTATCTGTGTTTGAATTTTATCTTTATATTCTTCGCTGTCCAGACAATTATTAAATTGTGCCTCACCCAACCCTAATTCTAAAGCGATCTCTTTAAATACCTCTGTATTAAAACCCTTGTCCTGGCTCGCAAACAATGTGTCATGCATTTCCCAAAATTTATCCTGCTCAGCCGCGCATTCCGTTGCCAAAGCCGCTTGATATGAATAAGTGTTGGAGCGTAAAGGAAAATGCCGGACCGCGATCACAAGCTGGTCGCGAAACTCGTCCTTGACCTGTTCCAGCACGCCAGTAAACCGAGCGCAGTAATTGCATTCAAAATCATCATAAATAATTATTTGGATTGGTGCTTCTAAATCACCCTGATAATGGTCAAGCTCGCCAATTGCTTGAACCGGTTGAATGGCAATTGATTTAGCCTGCTCGATAATTTTATCACTTAGCTCCGGCGGCCTAATTGGTTTATTACTTGCTTCTTGCTCAATATTGGTTTTGGCACTACGGGGAAACTTAATAACGCCAAAATCACCTTTAAGCCAAAAATAGCTGCCGGCGGCAAATAACATGATTATTATTATGGTTATACTTAGTTTAATCCCAATGTGATGACTCATATTTATTAAAGTTTAGGTTTTTTAGTATGCCAAGAAGTAGCTTGCTCGTAAGTATTTGCCACGTTAAAAATCGTCTGTTCACCAAAACGCTGGCCAATCAGCTGGAGCCCAACCGGCATACCCTTAGCAAAGCCGGCCGGAATTGATATAGCCGGCAAACCGGCAAGCGACGCGCCGGTAACAAAAATATCTTCCAAATACATGGCTAGCGGATCATCTATTTGTTCACCGATCTTAAAAGCAATGGTTGAAGTAGTCGGGGTAAGAATACAATCAACCTGGCTTAAAACCTCGTCAAACTCTTCTATAATAATAGTGCGGACTTTTTGCGCCTGCAAATAATAAGCGTCAAAATAACCGGCAGACAAGGCGTAAGTGCCAAGCATAATACGCCGCTTAGCTTCCGGCCCAAAACCTTCACCCCGGCTCTTCATGTAAACATCCATTAAAGTTTTTACTTCATCTTTTTCTCCCCTCTCCTTTCGCCTGTCCCGAGCCAGGCCGAGGGGAAGGAGAGGGGCCGGCTTGTCCGCCGAAGCCTTGGCGAAGGTGGAGGGTGAGGTAGTAGAAGCGCTGTGGCCATAACGGATTCCGTCAAAACGGGCCAAATTGGAGCTAATTTCCGAAGGAGTAATAATATAATAAACCGCGACGCCGTACTTGGTGTGCGGCAGAGATATATTAATAATTTCCGCGCCCAGATCTTTTATTTTTTCAATTGCTTCCTCAACTGTTTCCTTAACATTTTTATCAAGCCCTTTGCTAAAAAATTCTCGCGGGATACCGATCTTTTGCCCTTTTAACGATTTCTTAAAGCTGCCTAAATAATCCGGCACTGCTTTATCCGGAGTAGTAGCGTCATTTCTGTCTTGCCCGGCAATAGTCTTTAAAACAATAGCAGTGTCTTCAACTGTTTTTGTGATCGGGCCCGGCACATCAGTGGAGCTGGTCATAGCAATCAAACCAAAACGTGAAGCTCGGCCATAAGTAGGCTTAGTGCCAACCACGCCACAAAAGCTGGCTGGATGGCGGATAGAACCGCCCGTGTCCGTACCCAAAGCAAACACGCACATATCAGAGGCAACCGCGGCCGCTGACCCGCCGGAAGAACCGCCAGGAACCCGTGTTAGATCCCAAGGATTGTGAGTAGTGCCGTAGGCTGAATTTTCCGTACTGGCGCCATGGGCAAATTCGTCCAAATTGGCTTTGCCCAAAAGCACAGCCCCGGCTTTTTTAAGCTTTTTTATTATGGTCGCGTCATAAGGCGCGATGTAGTTGTCCAAAATTTTGGAAGCAGCCGTGGTTCTTACTTCTTTAGTCATTATGTTGTCTTTTGCAATATAAGGAATCCCCAGCAAATCTCCCTTTTTACCTTTTTTTCTTTGCTTATCCGCCATTTCTGCTTCATTAAGCGCCTCATCTTCACAAACTGTCAATAAAGCTTTGACCTTACCATCAACATCCTTGATCCTTTTTAGGCAAGCCTTAGTCAACTCGACCGAGGTAATTTCACCTTTCTTGAGCTTTTTACTGGCTTCTTTTATTGTTAGACTGTTTAATCCCATATCTTATTAATCATATCGATCCCTGCCTGTCCTGAATTACATTGAAGGGCAAAATACTATTCTAGCAGGGATTTATAAGATTTATATGATTTTATTCAAGTACTCTTTTTACTTTAACCTGATTTTTTTCAATATCAGGGGCTTGTTTTAGCGCCTCGCTTACTTCATTCTTATCCCAAGCACATACTTTGTCTTCATTAAATACGTTGGTCAATCCTGTCACTTGCGCTGTTGGCTCTACACCTATAGTGTCCACCCCCTGCAATTGGTCAATATAGCCCAAAACATCAGACAATTGCTTGCCGTATTTGTCTAATTCTTTTTCAGTTAGCTCAAGCCTAGCCAAGTTGGCAATATGTTTTATCTCCTTATTACTTAATTTCATATTTTCAGAAAATAGAAAACAGATAATTATTTTACTATTTTTAAAAATTTTTCTTCGCTTATAACTTTAATATTATACTCCCTCGCCTTTTCTAATTTCGACCCTGGATCAGAGCCGACTACAACCATGCCCGTATTTTTGCTTACTGATGAGCTAACTTTACCGCCCAACTCTCTTATTTTAGCCTTTGCCTGCTCCCTTGTCAAACTTGTTAAACTTCCGGTTAACACTATGGTTTTCCCGCTTAAAGCTGATTTTTTTTCACTAACCTTAAGATGTGAAACATCAATAACCACCCCTGCCTGCTCTAATTTATTTAAAAGCTCAATATTCTTCTTGCTATGAAACCAATCATACACACTCCCAGCCACAATCGGCCCAAAATCTTCTATTTCTAATAAATCATCTTTGCTCAATTTCAAAATATTATCC
>JAGLNE010000080.1 GCA_023139655.1 Candidatus Parcubacteria bacterium | reverse complement strand
CCCGCTACGCGGGCTCAGGATGACACAAAAAATTTTATTCGTAAATTCGTACTGATTCGTAATTCGTAACTACCCAAACATTATCCAACCAGGTTTAAATATAAGCAACAGACCAATAATAATCATTATAATACCGCCCACCCAGCCGGACCACTTGGTATAACGCGAGCTGATCGCCTTCATTCTGAGCGTGGTCATGGCCACAATAAAAATAAACAAATCATCAAGCATGAAAATTAAAATATAAAAAAGAAGATACGCATTATACTGCCAAGCGGCTAAGTCAGCCAATGACAAGACGCTGGTATACACCGCCGGTAAACCGGCTGAGCAAACCAGCTCTACTAAATTTACGGCCGCGGCCAATACTATTATGCCGCCAATCGCTATCCAAAAATTCTTTTCCAGCACCAAGGCCTTAAGGCGGTAAAAAACTTGCCTACGTTTTTCGCCTTCTGTCACCGGGCAACCTTCGCGGCTATCCCAAGCCTCTTTCAAATGCCAAAAGCCACTGGCAAGTGCCACTAAGGCAATGCTTATCCTGATCCAAAAAACAAAACCGAGGAACAAAAACAGATTTAACCAAGCCGACAAAAACAAAAAATAAACCGCACCCGAAGCCAAAATAAAAACCGAACCCAATATCCACATCCTCTGGCGGTTTTCTATGCCAAGAAGAAGGCTTATCAAAAACATCAGCACCCACATTGCGCAAGGGTTAAAGCCGTCCGCGGCGGCCAAAAGAAAAGTCAAAATAGGCAGGGACACAGTCTTAACATTAATCTCGCCAAAAAACGGCACACCAATAATGTCCGGTGAATTGCTTGAATTTTGCGATTGGTCAGCCTGACAACCGCAATTATGAATACATTCACTGTCTCCGGTATCACAACCATGGACACATTCTTCTGAATTATTTTTAAAACCAACTATTGAGCCGACAATATCCGAGCAACCCTCATTTTCATACCGGGCAATCAAATCCTTAATTTGTTCACCGGTAATTTTGTCATTATAATAACCAATTATTGCCTGGTCGCTAATAAATAACATTGGCACGCCAGCCACGCTAATGCCCAACTCCTGCCCTATCTGAGACAATATTTTAGCATTGTCCCGATTCTCCCAGGTTTCAAAATAGTGGATATTAATATTATCTTTTTCTTTTTGAAGGCGTTCTAAAAATTTTTCTTCTTTTTCACAATGCGGGCAGCCATTACCATAGAAAAAATACAGGTCAATACTATTATCCGCCTGAGTGGTAGGTATATTAACAAAAAATAAAAGCGCTAAAATAGACGCAAATATAAACTTTTTCATATATTCTTATAATAACATTAATATAAAAACTTTTGCAATAATAAGGCTTACGCGTTTGCTGAAAAATCCCTAATCATCTTGTCATTGCGAGAAGCAAAGCTTCGTGGCAATCCCGTGATAAAAGCTTTTTTCACGGGATTGCCACGGCCTTCGGCCTCGCAATGACAGGCTAGGACGAAAATCTTAAATAAATAAAACACAAACCCCCTCATAAATGAGGGGGTTGTAGTTTGCAAAAGAAGGGGCCTGTCTGGCACCTTTTTACCATTATCGGCTAAAGGGTCCGAAACAGATGCCCGAAATTGAAAATTTTGTACATAAACACATTTTCTCTTTCGAGCGAATATTCAAACTAGTTGAATGTAAAACTACTTAGACTTGCCTTGTTCTTGTTTTTCTTTGATCAATTCCCGGTTCACCCAGAATATCCAAATAATAACCGCTACTAAAAACAAAATAAATATTACCAAATTCCAGCGCAAGCGTCCTTGCCTTTCCTTGTCTTCGTTAATTAAACCACTCTGTTCTTCAGCTACTTCCTGTTTCTCGCTTAATATTTTATCTAATTCAAAAATTGCTTCCTTACTATCTTTCGGAGTGTCAATGGCGCTTTCTTCTACTAAACTATCTTCAAATATTTTAGCTTTAGCTAAGGCTCTTAAATCTGCTTTGTCGCCAGCACTAAGTTTTTGCAGAAGTTCTTCGTCACTAAGAATTTTTTCTAAAGCCAAAGATTGATCAACGGACAAAGAAACACTTGGGTCAAGTTGAAAAAACTGCGCCAGGATAATTAGGTCCTTAAAATCAGTTCCAAAAACACTTTCACTCGACAATACCGCAATCTCTTCTTCGGCCGCTATTGGGCTAATAACAGGTTCACCGACGAAATAATTAATTGAATTTGACCAAATGCTTATCTTGCCGCGTGAATCAGTGGCTGTAACATATATCTGATGTTGCCCGCGGCTCAGAGGTAAAAACGGCTGATAGGCAAAACTAACAGTACCACTTGCATGTATGCCTGATATAAACTCACCGTCCAAGTTGCCGTCTATAAAAACTTTTATTAAAGAATCGTTCTTAGTTAAACCAACAATAAAAGGTTGCTCATGGGTTGAGCTGCTGTTTACTACCGGCGCCATCAATGTCGGAGCCGGCATTGGCGCCTCAATATTAAAATCTAAAACGTTTGATAATTTGCTTGTTCGCCCATCCTCGCTCACGGCCACGGCCCAAGCCTGATGCTGGCCAACACTTAAGTTAAGAAACGGCTGATAAACAAAATCCGCGGTTCCGGTTTCATTATTAATAATACCGGTATTACCGTTAATTATCCCATCTATGAACACATGAACGGTTGTGTCGCTTTCACTAAGACCGGTAATCAACGGCTTTGTCTCGCCAATAACGGAATTTTTGTTTGGCACGAGCAGTGTCGGGGCCGACAATTCTGGTACTAAAAAATCAACTGGGGTTGAGAACGTAGATAGCACCAAAGAGGTCTTGTCCCGAGCAATAGCGGTAAGTGAATATTCACCTGAATCTAAATTATTCTCTAGCGAATAATAAAAATTATTAGTCGCTGTTTCAGTCTCGTTGACTTCTGCCAACTTGCTAAAAGTGCCGTTTATATAAATCGACACTTCTGTGCCCGGAGCCGTCAGCCCGGTAATCAATGGTCTGGTTTGGCTTACACTTTGGTCAACCGCAATAACTATGGGAACAGGTACAAAAGCAGCCAACAGGCTGCTTGTCGTAACAGTAAAACCAATAATTAATGCCAGTAAATAAATTAAGGTTTTGTTTTTTGCCATACAGGCTAACCGCTTCCTCCTCAAACAGTGTTTAGTTTATTTTTTATTTATACTAGAATAAAATAGTTTTTTTAAAACTATATTTTAGTCTATTTAATCGCATTCGGGGCGGGGGCGCAGTCTTAGAGTGATCCGAAACCGCCCCCCATGGTACCCCCAACGCAAATAAAAAATGTGAAAATGAAACGCTGTTAAACCAACAGCTTCTTTACCTTAACGAATTGCAGTGCTAGCGTCAAGTTTATAAACTCTTAACTTTCTGGGCATAAGTTCTTATATTTTTGTGGACAAAACAGTGAATAATCTAGGTATAATCGGCCTAAAAATCACCTTAAACTACAATAATCAACAAATTTAAAACTTTAGACAATATCTTTGAAATGTTTAATCTTAGCAATTTTTGTCAAAGGATTAAGGGTAATGGCAACAAAATCAACTCGCACCAAATCAGCGTTAATTTCTTTCCAATATATGTAGCTGCTAATGGCTCTTTTTAAACGACGCAATTTAAATGTTGATAAAGCTTCTTCAGCTAAATAAGGATTAGTGTTTAACCTGGTTTTTACTTCTATAAAAATATAAAAACCCTTAATACTAGCGATAATATCTATTTCTTTGTGGCTAATTTGCTTGTTTAAAGCAAGAATCTTATATCCATGCTTTGTTAGATAATTTTTAGCTAACTTTTCACCAAAATTACCAATTTTTTGTTGATGATACATAAAGCCTATTAATAATAGGACTAGGCGTTTGCTGAAAAAAATTATACTATCCCTGTCATTGCGAGAAGCGAAGCTTCGTGGCAATCCCGTGATAAAAGCTTCTTTCACAAGATTGCCACGGCCTTCGGCCTCGCAATGACAGCAAATGCGTAAACCCTATATAATTTAAACAAAAAAAGACCTTAAGAAAGGTCTTATTTTTATAAAATATTATTTAATAACTTGTCCCTCGAAGCTTCAGCGTAGTGGGATTAGGGAATATATTTCTGATAATTTTCTTCTTTGGCCTGGTTCTTTTTAAGTTTGGGAATTTTTAGCATACTATTTACAATAAAGCCCAGCCAAACCAAGACGCCTAACAGCCAAAGCAAAAGCCAAATCCGCATTGACAAAAACGGTAATTGCTCATAAACAAAAAAGGCTATAAACAGACCAATTATCGTATTTGCCAAACATAAATTGTTCAAACGATTTAGTATTCTTTTATAAAAACCGAATTTATTTTGTTTTTTTAAAAAATAAAAAGCCAGCGTTAAAGCCACTAGAATAACTACAAAAACAAGAATTGCCCGAAAAGCACCTACGCCAAGAGCGCCCGGGCGCATACTAAACCAAAAATTCAATGTTAGTAATTCTTTCATATTTATCAATAAATAGATTACAAACCCATCCCTCGGCAAGCTCGGGACAGGCAAATAAGCATAATTTCCATGCCTGCCCTGAGCGAGCGGAGCGAGTCGAAGGGTTGGTTTGTAATCTATTATAATCTAACTGTTTAAAACAGCTTATACTATATCTTCTGAAAAATCAAGCCATAATGATACTGGCCGACAAAAAACTCTTCCTTAAACTCAAGGCCCAACTTAGGAGCGCTGTCTTTGAGTTGATTGCAGTTTACCCGCTCATCAACCGGCGGACCAAAGGGTAAATTAACGTTTTTCCATTCAACTATTATCAAAAGGCTGTCTTTTTTCATCATCCTTATGGTTTCTCGCATTATTTCCACCCGCTTGTGGGATTGATACAAAGTATTAATAAGCAAAGCAATATCAACACTGCCTGACTCAATCTGGGTAGCATTAAATATCTCTAAATTACTCCAAACAGTTTCTATGTTATCAATCGCCTCTTGTTTCTTTCGCTTATTGATTGTTTCCAAAACAGTGCGCATAATATCAACGGCATAAACCCGGCCAGCTTTACCCACCATATCGCTTGCCGGATAAACAAAATGGCCGGTACCGCCACAGCCCAAATCCGCCACCACCATCCCCTCCTTAAGGCCAGCCTTGGTTAGTATTACGTTTACATCTAAGAGAGCGTTCCCTCCGGTTATCTTTACCATATTAGTATGTTTTTAACCTCTTTTTATTATACTTAAAATATTGCAGCTTCGCAACTTTCTACACACAACACGTAACATAGAACAAAGAGCAAAGAGCACAAAATTTTCATTAACCCACAAACTTACTATAGAAATTATTGTTGCGTTTCTTGTTCTATGTTTCTTGTTCTATGTTTCTTGTTCTATGCTCTTTGCTCTATGTTCTTTGTTCTATGCCTAGACACTGGCCCAAAACTCCTACGATGAATCACGCAGGGTCCGTGTTTCCTCAGACTCTCCATGTGCTGTTTGGTGCCATAGCCCTTGTGCTGGTCAAAGCCGTAGAGCGGATGCTGAGTGTGATATTTGCGCATTAGCCGATCTCGCGTAACTTTGGCAATAATTGAAGCCGCCGCAATTGAAAATATGCGCGCGTCGCCTTTAATTATCGGCTCTTGTTTTATGCTTAAGTTGGGAATCGAAAATTTGCCATCCAGGATAATCATTTCCGGCTTTTTTCTTAGCGCGCCGATCGCCTTTTTCATGGCCAAAAAACTGGCCTGCAAAATATTTATCCGGTCCACGGTCTTATGGTCACAAATTCCAATGCCTACCCCGCTAAATTCAGAACTAATAATATCAAAAAGCGCTTCCCGTTTCTTTTCACTAAGTTTTTTTGAGTCTTTAACCTCTGCCAATTCTTTTGCTAGCTTAAAATCCGAGTCTATCACCACGCAAGCGGCCACTACCGGCCCGGCCAAGGGCCCGCGCCCGGCTTCATCAATCGCTCCCAAACAAGCGTAACCGCTATCCAACAAGCTTAATTCATATTCTATGTTTAGCATGCCCTCATTGTATCATAAGAAATAAAAAAATAATAAAGTAATAAAATAAAGTAAGTAATAAAATAAATAATTCTTTTAAAAAACCTACCGCAAGGCAGGTTCACTATTCACTATTTACTGCTTTCTGTTTACTATTCACTATTTACTACTTCTTCACACTTCGATCTAAAATCGGTCCGATATCATTACCCAACTTAAGCTGAATAAACTCATAAGCCGAAAGTGCGGCGATCGTCCCCTGCCCCATAGCGATTGTAATCTGTTTGTATGGTGTGGTGGTTACGTCGCCAGCCGCAAACAAACCAGGCGTTTTGGTGCGGCATTTGTCATCAACAATTATCTGGCCTTGCTTGGTACGCTCAACCAAATCAGCCACCAAGTCAGTGTGGGCGATTCGGCCAATCTCAATAAAAATACCGTCTACAACTATCTCTTGCTCTTTTTTGGCTTTGTTCAATACCTTGATGGATGTGACCCGCTCCTTACCAATTATCTCTTTGGGTTCGCTGTTTAGTATTAATTTAATATTCTTTTTTGATTTAACTTCTTCTACCAGCGCTTCAAAGCCGCGGAACTCATCGCGTCGGTGGATCAAATAAACTTGCTTGGCAATCTTGGAAAGAATCTCAGCCGCGTCCAAAGCCGCGTTGCCACCGCCGACTACGGCCACGACTTTGTCACGGTAAAAAGGCGAGTCGCAATTAGCGCAATAAGAAATTCCTTTGCCAATATATTCTTTTTCGCCCGGGATAGCCAAACGCCGCGGCACTAAACCCATGGCAATAATAACGGTTTTGGCTTCATATTTTTCCCTTGAAGCATGAAGAGTAAAACCATTGTCACTTTTTTCTATTTTTTGTATTTCCT
>JAGLNE010000008.1 GCA_023139655.1 Candidatus Parcubacteria bacterium | reverse complement strand
TCTGAGCCGGAAATATGAAAAAACGGCACATTAGCCTCGCCTGATACCGCCCGGGCAAGCAATGTTTTACCGGTTCCCGGTCCACCAAGCAATAGTACACCCTTTGGCGTCCGCGCTCCCAGCTCCTGAAACTTGCGCGGCTGCCTGAGAAATTCAACTACTTCCTTAAGCTCTTCTTTGGCTTCTTTTACTCCGGCTACATCCTTAAATGTTACTTTATTTTTTTGGTCCGGATTAATCTCTTTGGTTTGCGTTTGCCCAAACATCATCGCCCGGGAATTAGCCCCTTGCACGCTCCGCATCATAAAATAAATCACCGCCCCGATCAACAGAAAGGGCAAAAGAAACGGAAGAATAGACCCGAGCCAAAAACTCAGTCCCTCGTTTTCTTTAACTTCTATCTTCATTTTCGTGATCTTGTCTTTTTCTACTCCGTAATTACTAAGCAGTTCGGACAGAGTTTCACCAATTTCTTTTTTTACCAATTCCTCGGTTCCATTTTTAAGCGTTATTGTCATTTCCGGCCCTTCAACCACGATCCGCTCAACTTCTTCATTTTCAATTTGCCATATCAACTGCTCAATACCAACTCTTTCGGTCTCCTTAGAATCACCGCCATAGGCGCTGAACAAAGCCGCGATCAGCAAAAATACCGCGAAAAATATCACAAAATTTTTAACTAAATTTTTCATACATTATTTGTAATTATACGTTTAATCTATTAATATAGACCCACTGCACAATAAGTTTTGTAACGAAATTTTCAGATTTCGAGGAAATTTTCCTAAAAAATTTTTTGCTTATGCCATAGCATAGGCCAATAATTTTTTAGGAAAATTTACCGGAATATAGAAATTGCAGTAAAAAATTATTGTGCAGTGGGTCTATTACTTACGAAATAAGTATAATATAATAGCTTGAATTTATCAAGCTAAAAATGCTACAACACTTGACACAATAGTAAAATACTGTATGATCAAATGACATAATTGGTCTTTTTAATATAAAATATATTGCCTTACATACAAATAAAAGGAGGAAAAAATGAAAAAAAAAATTAGTGTCGGAAATGTTATTATGTTGATATTTGTAATGTTTATATTTTGCAACACCACAAAAAACGCCCAAGCAAAGAATTACAAAAAAGATACACATAAATTAACTTATGAATGGGAGGGAAAAACAAGGGTGTTTAAAATCGATTATTATCAGCCAAAAAACGCTGGTGATACTGATGTTTGGATTATTCTACCAGGATTAACCGGAGACAGAAAGGATTACAGTGGATTAGCAAAAACACTGGCCAAACATGATAAAGTTGTGTCAATAAATTATTACGGACTACCAAAATATAGGAGTCATGTTTTCTCTGCCAAAAGGAAAGCTTTAAAAAAAAGAGGCGGCACAACAAGTCTTATTGACGGAGAGTGTGAAGCTGTAATGGGGTTTGTAAAGAAGTTGGAATATAAAAATATACATGTAATTGGTAATAGCTTAGGCACATACATTGGGTTTATTTTTTCAGCTAGAAATCCAAAAATTAAAACATTAACAATGATTTCCACTTGCCCCATATTTGCTATGGGAGATAAAAAAGCGGATGTTATATTAAAAAAAGCTTATTCCTTGTTTCCGGGCCGAAATATATTAATTTTTGAAGGAAAAAAAGATTATGATAGAATAACAAAGAAGTATGGACCACAATTGGCAAAACATGTGATGAACAAATTACCAGAAGAAACGACTGAATTATGTGTTTATAAAGGTAATTACCATTCCTTTAAACTCTTAAGTCGGTATCCTAAAATCTCTAAGAAGATTTATGAATGGAAGGAAAAAAAATAACGAAATATGCCACCAGAAATACTATTGAGGAAAAAATAAAACAATTGCGGTAAGGCAATGAGGCGGGGGCACATAAGACAGTCCCCGTTTTTTCTTGTCAAATTTATATAAAAAATTACACGAGGGTGCTCCTTGACAAATTATAAAAATTATGGGATTATTATGATTGTGTTTTAAAAAAATATTTATATTCATTCGAAAACAAAACGTTATGACTACTTTTAAAGAACTTAATTTAAATCCTGAAATAATAAAGAGCCTTGATGATTTGGGGTTTATAGAGCCTACGCCTATTCAGGAAAAGGTAATCCCATTTATATTAAAATCCAAAAAAGATTTGATCGCTTCGGCGCAGACCGGAACCGGCAAGACGGCGGCTTTTGGCTTGCCAATTTTAAGCCAGATAAAAGCAAATGAAAAAGACTTGCTGGCTATAATCCTTTGTCCGACCAGGGAGCTGTGTATTCAAATTTCCAGGGACATTACAAAATACGCCCGGCATTCAAAAGGACTTAGGGTTACCGCGGTTTACGGCGGCGCCAGAATTGATCTACAGATCAGATCACTTAGAACCGGGACTAACATTGTTGTCGGCACTCCGGGCCGGGTCCATGATTTGATACGAAGAAAAGTTTTAAAACTCCAAAACGTCAAATGGCTAGTCTTGGATGAGGCTGACGAAATGCTGGATATGGGTTTCAAAAAAGACTTGGATGCCATTTTGGAACAAACTCCCAAGACAAGACAGACTTTGCTTTTCTCAGCCACAATATCCAAAAGTATCCAAACAATTGCCAAGAAATATATGAATGAAGCGCGTGAAATAAATGCCGGAGAGAAAAATGTCGGCGCGGAAAAAGTAAGCCATGAATATTACGTTGTAAGTGCCAGAGATCGCTTTGAGGCACTCAAAAGAATACTGGATTGTTTACCCGGAGTTTATGGTATTCTTTTTTGCCGCACCAGGATTGAAACAGGAAAAATAGCTGACCTGCTAAAACAATCTAAATATGACGCTGAGGCTTTACACGGCGAAATTTCACAAAACATACGGACAAAAATAATGGATAGATTCAAGAAAAAACAGATTCAACTACTGGTAGCGACAGACGTGGCAGCCAGAGGAATAGACGTGAGTGATCTGACTCATATTATAAACTACAATCTGCCTGACAATGACGAATCTTACACACACCGCAGCGGAAGAACAGGCAGGGCTAAAAAAAGCGGAATATCTATCTCTATACTTACGCCAAGAGAGGTAAATAAAATCAAAACACTAGAAGGAATTATTGGCAAAAAATTTGAGTACAAAAAAGTTCCGGAGGGTAATGATATTTGTAAAAAACAGATTGATAATTTCCTTGCCGAAATTGAAGAAACAAATATTAAAGATATCAGTAATGATAAATATTTAAAAGATTTTGCCCAAAGACTTAAAAAAGTAAGCAAAGAAGATTTGATTAAATTATTTATCACCCAAAAATTTAAATCTACTTTAAATGAATACAAAAATACCCGCGATCTAAACGCCGAGCTTAAGCCGACTCGCGCAAGAAAAGAAAATGGCGATAATGTTAATTTAAAAATAAATTTTGGCAAAAAAAATGGCTTTATCGTAAAAGATCTTTTTGCTTTGCTCAATTCGAATAAAAATTTAAAAGGAGTTGAGGTCGGACGGATAAATATAATGCCGGAACACTCAATCTTTTCAGTTGAGAGAAGACGAGCCGACGCGGTAGTAAAATATTTAAACGGAACAAATTTAAAAAACAAAAAAATTATTATAAACAAGAGTGATATAGCGGCCGGTTACCAAGGGAAGAGAAGAAACAAATCAAACCGGAATTTTAAAAGAAAAAACAAAGGACGCAAGCGGTATTAAATAAAATAAAAAAGACTGGCTAATGCCAGTTTTTTATTTTGCAATTTATTTTATTACTTTATTTTTTCCGACTCTCTCTAATCCTTTCATTCTCAGTTAAAAACTGTTTTCTCAAACGGATATTTTTAGGCGTAATTTCCAAGTATTCATCATCGCTCATAATACTCATCCCGCGCTCAAGAGTTAGATCAACCGGGGTGGTTAAACGAATTGCCTCATCCGCCCCGGAGGCGCGCATATTAGTAAGCTGTTTGCCTTTTGTCGGGTTAACCGCCAGATCATCGCCCTTAGCCACATCACCGATAACCATTCCTTCATATACCTCGGTCGCGGCCGAAATATACAGGCTACCTCTGTTTTGCAAATTAAACAATGAAAAACCAAGTGCCTTGCCGGTAGCCATAGACACCATGGAGCCAACTTCGTGCTTAGCAATATCACCAGCATAGGGTTTGAAGCCGATCACGCGCGTATAAATTATTCCCTCACCGCGGGTATCAATTACAAATTCATTTCTATAGCCCAAAAGTCCGCGAGTCGGGATCTCAAAAATAATTTTAGTACTGCCGTGCTCCGGCTTCATTTCCAGCATATTCCCCCGGCGCTTAGAAAGCTTTTCAATTATCACGCCAGTCATATCGTTTGGTACAATTATTGTTACCTCCTCAAAAGGCTCGTGTTTCGCACCATCAACTTCTTTAATTATAACTTGTGGCTGAGAAATTTGCAGCTCATATCCTTCTCGGCGCATATTTTCAAGAAGTATGGCAATATGCATTTCTCCCCGACCAAGCACCTGATAATGATCTATTGCGGAAAAATCAATCTTTAAACCAACATTAACTTCCAGCTCTTTTTCCAGTCTTTCTTTAAGCTGGCGATTAGTAACAAACTGGCCTTCACGGCCGGCTAAAGGAGAATTGTTGATTAAAAAATTGAGTGAAATTGTCGGCTTATCAATATTTATAGCCGGTAAAGCTGTTTGCTCGCTGTTTTCGCAAATGGTTTCACCAATATATATATTAGGTAGGCCGGCTGTCATAATAATGTCCCCGGCCGAGGCAATGCTTACTTCTTTTCTTTTAAGGCCTTCAAAGGTAAAAAGTTTAGTAATTTTCCCATCTCTAAGCTCGCCGCTATCATCTTTTATTATAACTTTAGCGCTAGCTTTAATCTCGCCTTCATAGATACGGCTAATTGCCAAACGGCCAAGAAAATTATCATAAGCTAAATTAAAAGGCTGAATGCGAAAAGGTTTATTTTTTGCAATATCTCCAGAAGCGATTGGCACTTCTTTGATAATAATATCAAGTAACGGCGACAAATCTTTAGCAGTCTCATTAATATCCTTTTTAGCGATCCCTTGCTTGGCAATAGAAAAAATAACAAAAAAATCCAGTTGCTCATCATTCGCGCCCAGATCAAGAAATAATTCATAAACCATTTCCTCAACTTCCGCCGGCCGGGCCGCCGGTTTATCAATTTTGTTAATAACCACAATTGGTTTAAGCCCCAACTCAAGCGACTTTTTCAAGACAAATTTTGTTTGCGGCATTGGGCCTTCCTGGGCGTCAACTACCAAAAGAACGCAGTCAATAGAACGCAAAACACGCTCAACTTCAGAGCCAAAGTCGGCGTGTCCCGGCGTATCTACTATATTAATCTTTGTATCCTTATAGTAGACAGAGGTATTTTTTGAATAGATCGTTATGCCTCTTTCTTGTTCCAACGTATCGCTATCCATGCTAACACCTTCTTCTGACATTCCTGTCTGCCGCATTAACGCGTCAGTAAGGGTTGTTTTGCCGTGATCAACATGGGCAATAATCGCGATATTTCTTATTTCCATAAAAAATTTATTTCTTCTTTGCTTTTTTAACTACCTTGGTCTTGCTCATTGGTTTCTTTTTGACAGCCTTCTTCACTTCTTTTTTTTCGACTTTCTTATCCACTGCTTTTTTCTTTACTTCTTTTTTAATTACCTTTTTTATTGCTTTTTTTTCTACCTTTTTCTCTTCTTCTTTTTTAACAGTTTTAGCAGTAGCATCTTTTTTATCAGCCTTTGGTTTCTTATCTTTTGTCTGACCTGCCTGCCCCGAATCGGACTGAGGGGAGCTTGCCAAGGGGTCCTCTGTTTCCTGTTCTTTGTTCTTTGTTCTCTGCCCTAGCTTTACACCCTTAGCCTCTGCCTCTTGCGCCGCCTTATTGTAAGCTAAGCCAAGACGATGGTCTTTGGGTTCAATGGAAACGATCTCAAAGATCCGTTTTTCACCACTTTTATATTTATCATTGATCCGTTCTTTAGGTTCTAATTCCAGCTGGCTAACATGCGCCAAACCATGAATATCCGCGTCCAAAGACACAAACAAGCCAAACGGGTTAACTTTCAATACCTTACCTTCCACTATCTGCCCGGCTTTAAACTTTTTATTAACATTTTCCCAAGGGTCCTGAAGCAACTTTTTGGCGGATAAAAATATCTTGGAATTTTCCAAACTGATAACTTCCGCCTTGATTGTATCACCGACCTTATAGAGATCGCTGGGGTCATCAATGCGCTGCCAAGCCAACTCGGAAATATGGATCAAGCCTTCCAGATTTTCACCAAAGCTGATGAAAACACCAAAATCGGTGATGGCGGTAATTGTACCCTCTATAACAGTGCCGACCTTGTATTTATTAATCACGTCTTTTTGTTTTTCATTCCAGGCTTCTTTTTCCGAAAAAATAATTTTATCGTCCTTTTCGTCAAGTGTCATAACTTTAACTTCAAATTCCTTACCCACAAAACTTCTCAGACGTTCTAATATTTTGCCCTTGTCTCCGCCGTTTACGCGCGGATAATTCTCCGGCGCTAATTGTGACACCGGTAAAAACCCGGGGATCTGCCGATATTTAGCCAATAAACCACCTCGATTAGCGTCAGCAATTTTTATCTTGATAACACCATGGTCCTTATGAGCCTCGCGTAGGCCGGTCCAGGCTTTTTCCTGGCCGGCAAAACGGAA
>JAGLNE010000079.1 GCA_023139655.1 Candidatus Parcubacteria bacterium | reverse complement strand
GCTATCGCTTCGTTCAGGATGACAGATAATTGTGTCATTCTGAACGGAGTGAAGAATCCCGTGGATACAGCCACGAGATCCTTCGTCGCTCCGCTCCTCAGGATGACAAGCCAGCCTCACGTAATCGTCGGGCAAATTTTACCATTGGGTACGGTTGTGTTGCTTCTGAATCTGTTTAGATCTAAGAAAAATAAAATTCCCTATACAGTAATTTTGCACGGGCAGGATATAAATTACGCTTTTAGATTTAAACGAAAACGATTGTTAGCTGAATTAATACTTAAACAAGCAAAGAATATAATCTGCAACAGCCATTATACCGCCGAGATTGTTATGAAGCATTTTGGTGCTAGATTTAATGGTAAATTAAAAGTAGTGAATCCTGGCATAGAGCCGAAAGTTCCACACCTCACCCCCCGGCCCCCTCTCCTTGCGAAGGAGAGGGGGGGACGAGCGGAGCGAGTGGGGGAGAGGTTTATTCTTTTTTCTCTCGGCAGATTAGTCAAAAGAAAAGGCGTGGATATGACGATTGAAGCTATGGTTAAACTTGTTAAAAAAATCCCTAATATTGAATATTATTTTGCCGGTGATGGGCCGGACAAGCAGTATCTTCTAGGCCTTATTAAAATGCAGGATAAAAGTTTACAAAAGAAAATCCATTATTTAGGAAAGATCAGTGAAGCCGAAAAATGGGCCTGGCTAAGACGCACCGATATATTTTGCCAGCCTACCAGGGATATAAATGGCGATGTAGAGGGTTTTGGTATAGTATATCTGGAGGCCGGGCTTGCCGGTACACCGGTAATAGCCGGACGCGGCACCGGCTCTGATGACGCGGTAGAGGATTATGAAACCGGGATATTGGTGGACGGAAAATATCCGGATGATATAATGGAAGCAGTTTTGGAAATGCACCGCAAACCGGCTCTTCGCGCCGAAATGGGAGAAGAAGGAACCAGGCGAGTGCTTAAGGATTTTAGTTGGAAAGAGAAGGCGAGGCAAGTATATAGATTAATTTGTAATTTGTAATTTTGAATTTATAATGAATTATAATAGCCCTGTCATTCTGATCCCGCGAAGCGGGAGAAGAATCCCGTGGATACAGTCACGAGATCCTTCACTCCGCTATCGCTTCGTTCAGGATGACAGTCGCAATTTCACCAATCCTATGATTAGCATTATCATCCCAATCTACAATCAATCCAAGCAATTAAAAAAATGCTTGGCCTCTATTGAGCGGCAAAGTTATCAAAATTTTGAAATTATTTTGGTTAATGACCGCTCCAGTCAGGCACTAAGCTCTGTCGTGCGTCCGTTTATGCGTAAATTCGGCATTAAGCTGGAAATCTACAATAACCAAACCAGGCATGGTGCGCCCTATACCAGAAATAAAGGTTACCGTTACGCCAAAGGCGAATATTTTTTATTCTGCGATGCCGATGTTATTATGAAACAAAATTGTTTGGAAACAATGATGACGGTTCTTCAGCAGAATCCTAAAGCCGGTTTTGTTTATTGCTCGCATCGATACGGCCACAAGCTATTTAAATTTTGGACTTTTGACGCTGAAAAGCTAAAACAAATTCCTTATGTCCATTCTACTTCCCTAATCAAAAAATCCGCTTATCCGCCCGCTGGCTGGGACGAAAGCCTTAAAAAACTGCAAGACTGGGATTTTTTCCTGCAAGTGGTTAAAAACGGCTATCCGGGAGTTTGGATCGATAAAGTCCTCTTTGCAATACAGCCCGGTGGGGTATATAGTAACTGGATGCCTGGTTTTTTCTATAAACTGTTTCCCTTTTTACCGAAAGTCAGAAGATATGAGGAGGCGAAGAGGGTGGTGCAAAGTAAATTTTGAATAGTTATGTCATTCTGATCCCGCGAAGCGGGAGAAGAATCTCGTGGATGTAGAGGCGAGATCCTTCACTCCGCTATCGCTCCGTTCAGGATGACAGAATAAACAAATGAAAAATTACAAACCAAAACACCTCCTCCTTATCCTCCCAATTTTACTAATTTTTGGCGGTTATGTTTTATTACCTGAACCGAGAGATACAAAAGAGAGCGTTAGTCTTGAGCGGCCGCATGTAATTATCAATAATACGGTAATAGCGGTTGAAATAGCAGACGAGGCCGGCGAGCAGTGGCATGGTCTTTCAGACCGCGAAAATTTAAGTTTAGACAGCGGTATGCTGTTTATTTTTCCAAATTTGCAAAAGCGTACTTTTGTTATGCGTCGTATGCACTTTCCTTTGGATATTATTTGGATTAGTGATGACAAAATAGTCGGCATAGCCAAAAACCTACCACCCGAAGGTGAAAATCCAACTGAATTATATAAATCCCCGGAACCGGTAAATTATGTCCTGGAAGTAAATGGCGGGTTTACAGGTGAGAATAATATTAGGGTAGGGGATGAGGTGAAAATAAACTTGTCATTCTGATCCCGCGAAGCGGGAGAAGAATCTCGTGGATGTAGAGGCGAGATCCTTCACTCCGCTATCGCTCCGTTCAGGATGACAGAATAAACAAATGAAAAACTACAAAAAAATCTTACCATACATTATATTAGCCGAGCTGGTCTCATTATCTGGTTTTCTCGTGCCCGAGATCAACGCCTTGGCGTTTTTTGCGATTATTGCCCTAACTTTAGTGGCGGCCATGGTTTCTCTGGAATTAGGTTTGCTTATTTTATTTACAGAGCTGTTTATCGGCTCCAAGGGCCAGCTTTTCTTTTTTGAGGCGGGCGGAGTACTGGTTTCTATCCGCATTGCCCTATGGCTAATAATAATGTCAGTCTGGGCAGGAAAATTTTTAAATTTATATTTTAAAAAAGAAATAGACAAGCGAAAAATTAAAAAATTATTTGCCAGTAACAAACTGTTCTTATGTTTTAATGTTTTAATGTTCTTTGTTCTTTGGGGCGTAATAAGCGGATTTTTAAATAATAATACATTTAACAACATCTTCTTTGATGCCAACGGCTGGCTTTATTTATTACTTATTTTTCCGGTTTTTACTCTGCCTTTAGTTGAACCTAAATTTAGTTATAAAAAATTTAAAGATAATTTA
>JAGLNE010000078.1 GCA_023139655.1 Candidatus Parcubacteria bacterium | reverse complement strand
ATGGACTAGGGTTATTTTTACTTTTCAGGATAAATCAAAATTATATTTTAATGATTTGCGTACTTTTGGTTATTTGCGCGTGGTTAGCAGTAAAGAATTAGAAGAGGTTAAAAGTAAATTTGGCATTGAGCCTTTAGGTATAGAGTTAACTCTAAACCTACTAAAAGAAAAAATAAAACCCAGGAGAACATCGATCAAAGCTTTGCTTTTAAATCAGCAGGTAATTGCCGGCTTGGGTAATATTTATGTTGACGAAATATTATTTAGAGCCAAAGTTAGGCCCACAAGAATAGCGAGCAGTCTAAAGCCAAAAGAAATTGAGAATATTTATAAGGCGATCAAGCCGATATTAAAGCAAGCGATCAAAGCGCGTGGCACAACCTTTAATAATTTTGTGGACGCTAATGGTAAAACCGGGAATTTTGTATCTAAACTTAAAGTGTATGGCCGGGCGGAAAAGAAATGTAAAAAATGCGGCAGTAAAATTAAAAAAATTAAAGTAGCAGGCAGGGGAACGCATTTCTGCGCGGTTTGCCAGAAATAGGATTTAATTATGGTTTCTCCTAAGGTAAAAATGCTTAGTGCGTAAGGTGAGTTATTAAGAATAAAAAATATATTATAAAAAATAATATGCCAAAAAATACAAATATTTGCCAAATAGTTGAAGTACCAAAAGCTAAGAGAGTTTTTGATATTTTAGTTTCGACAATTTTTATTATAATAACGTCTCCAATATTTATATTATTAATTTTAGCACTATCAGTTGAACATCTTTTTCAAGGCAGTTTACCCAGGCCGATTTATATTGATAAAAGAATATCTTTGGGCCAGCCATTTAATTTTTTAAAGTTTAATATATTCAAGCCTAGAGTAATTAAGAATCTTAAAAATAACGGAGATTTTATTGATACTAAGAAGCTTGAGTGGCAAGGAGGCAATCTTACTTTTATCGGATTTATAATTCAAAAATCATATTTAGATGAGCTGCCGCAGCTGTTTAATGTTTTGGTCGGAGACATGAGCGCGGTTGGCCCCAGGCCGGTGAATTTGAGAGTTTATAAGCGGAATTTGGATAATAGTGATTATACAAAAGCAATTATAAAAACCGGTTTGGCCGGCCCGTACCAGTCACATAAGGGCGAGGCCGGGGTTAATCAACGCCAAAAAGAAGAAGAATATATTAATTATGTTCAAAATCACAGAGCCTCACAAATAATAATAAATGATATTAAGCTAATGATCGGGACGCTGATAATAGTTTTTAAGGCTAAAGGGTATTAGGGAGTTAGTACTGTATTTTGTTTAAGAAAATATATTTGGTATAATATACATTGCAAGCTAAAGCTTGTCAAACCCCCGCTAAAGCGGGGTAGAATCTATTTTTTTTAATATTAAATCTAAAAAAATGAAAAAAGAACTTGGACCAAAAACTAAAAAAAATCTGGAAGACGCGCTGGCCGGAGAGTCAATGGCCAGAAATAAATATGATTGGTTTGCCAAAGAGGCAAAAAAAGAAGGCTATGTGCAGATGCAGAATATTTTTATAGAAACTGCCTTGAATGAAAAAGAGCATGCTAAATTATGGGCAAAGGAACTTGGTTTGATCGGGAAAACCACTGATAACTTGAAGGCCGCGGCCGAAGGCGAACATTTTGAACATACAGAAATGTATACTCGCATGGCCGAAGAAGCTAAAGCAGAAGGGCACGATGATATTGCCGCGTCATTTTTGAAAGTTGCTGAAGTTGAACAAGCTCATGAAGTCAGGTATAGAAAGTTGCTGGGAAACATTGAGAAGGGCGAGGTATTTAAAAAAGGAGAAGTTAAAAAATGGAAATGCAATAACTGCGGTTATATCCACGAGGGAGAAGAAGCGATCAATGTTTGTCCGGCCTGTAAACACCCACAAGCTCACTTTGAATTATTTGTAGAAACTTATTAGGTTTTTAAACGGCTGAAGATGTTTGATTATTATTTTTTGTAATGTAATTTTTCCGCTGATGTTACGCGGATGGCTACGCTGATTTAACGCGGATTTACCTTCGTGTAAATTGTCAGCGTAATATCTGCGTAGTAATCAGCGTTAAATCCGCGGTATAAACGGTTTAAAAACAATAAATATTTTAATAAATAATATAAAAGTTATGACGAAAGTAAATGATATATACAAGTGCAAGGTTTGCGGTAATATCGTCGAAGTCCTGCATACCGGAGCCGGTGAATTAGTCTGTTGTAACGAGCCGATGAAATTACAAAAAGAAAACACGGTAGACGCAGCTACTGAAAAGCATGTGCCGGTAATTAAATTTTTATCTAAGGATGAAGAAAAAGGTACTTATGGTATTAAAGTTAAAGTGGGCGAAGTACCCCATCCCATGACCGAGGAACATTATATTGAATGGATTGAAATTAAAATGATAGATGCTGGTAGAATTGCAAAAAAGTATTTAAAACCAGGCGATACACCAGAGGTTGAGTTTCATTCAAGAGGAAAAGACGTGGAAGTTCGCGCCTATTGTAATTTGCACGGCCTATGGTCGGCCCAAGCTTAAGTAGTTGACTTTTTTGGCTAATTATATTACAATAATCACGTAATTAATTACTAAATATAAACATAAAACAGGCAAAACTGAAATGTCTGTTTTTGTTGATATCCAAGAATATGAGTCAGGATAATTTGATTAAAATGGAGTGCTCCGAGTGCAAGCGCGTTAATTATTTTTCCAGGAAAAACAAAAAGACTTTAAAAGAACGTTTGCAGCTTAAAAAGTATTGTAAGTTTTGTAAGAAACACACACTACATAAAGAGACCAAATAGCTTTTAGGTGTTAGCTTTTAGGAATTTTATATTATACTGAATGGCTAAACTATTTACATTATCATTGTTGCTAATAATTATTTTTTTTAGTGGTTGCGCGAGGTTGGATTGGCTTGATGAGCAGGCCGGAAAATTGTTTTATAGTACTTCTTCTCCAAGTTTTTTAAACGTTGAAGAAAAGAAGGAGCAGGAAGAGCCAGGGGAAATTAACCCTGGTAATTTAAGCAAAGATATCAAGCAAAATATTGATGAGTGGCTGGAAAATGAAGGCTTGAATCGTTATGGCGATCCCGAAGGTACATATTACACCGGCGGCACACCGCTTTTTAACGAATCAACCGGAGTAGCGATAGAGCGCTATCAATATATCCTAGGCAGAGTACCGGGTATACTTGAGAAAATTAAATAGAATATTTTAGCCGGTGTCGGTTAATGGTAAACCACAGCTCTCCAAAAGCTGAACTGGGGGTTCGATTCCCTCCACCGGTGCTTAGATGATTCTGTGTAAACAGACCCGAAACCTAGCGTTTTCGGGTTCGATTCCTATAAACCCGGCAAACACCTTGGCGGGAATTGAAATAAATGTTTTTTTAATAAAGTTTAATTATAATTAAAGATGATAATTTCAGCTGACATAATAAAAAAGCAGATGAAAGATTATGATCCGGGAAACGCAGAGGAATATCATCGAGAATCAGCCAGGACAGCAGACATTGAATTTAAAAATGCCTTGAAAGTTGTCAAAAAGAAGAAAGTGATTTTGATGAATGGCGGTTCAGCTTCAGGAAAGACCGAATTTGTTTCAGAATATTTGAATGGTTATGAGGGCATTATTTTTGACGGCACTTTACCAACTCCAGAAGGAGCCAGAGTGAAGATCAAAAAGATAGCAAGGGCTCATAAAGAAGCAGTAGTTTATTCAGTTATTCCTGATGATTTATTACGGGCATTTGTGGCTTTTTTGAATCGTGATAGGAAATTTCAGGATATTCATTTTTACAAAACGCATTCAGGGTCAAGAAAGACATTATTGTGGATTGCCGAGAAATATCCGGATCTTAAATTGAAGATTTTTGAAAGTTCATATAATAAAATACAAAATATGATTTTCAGCGAATTGATATTTGACAATAAGGAGCAGGAATTATTTTATTTGCAAGGCATACAGATGACAGTGGAAAAGATTATAAAATTAGTAAATGAAAAAATATGAGAAAAAAAGTATTAGCAAGAAAAAACTTAAATAACGAGCAGATTAAGTCTTATTCAAGAGCCGTTGAGAAGGGGATGAGTAGCCAGCACGTTGTGCCGGCTAATGGTAATTGGGTGGTTAAGCGAGCCGGATCTGTTCGTGCTTCCAAGGTTTTTGATACGCAAAAAGAGGCTGTTAGTTATGGCCAAAAAGTAGCGCGGAACAAACGAAGCGAATTGTTTGTTCATAGTTTATCAGGCAGGATTAAAAGCCGGCAAGCGTATTAGTTTTTTTGATTTAATTTTCAAACGAGCGCACCTCAAAAGGAATCGAACTAAAATTTAGGAATATTTTGAGATTCGATTCGCGTGGAGAGTGCACGGCAGCAAAAAGCAGGTTTTTACGAGCCTGTTTTTATGTTATAATGTTTATGTATACATTATAATGTATATTTTAATGTATACGTAAGATAAATTAAAAATTTTCAGTCAAGGAATTTGAATATTCCCGACTACTGT
>JAGLNE010000077.1 GCA_023139655.1 Candidatus Parcubacteria bacterium | reverse complement strand
TATGGCGAATTTTTTAGTTTTAACAACATTGGTTAAGAATGTTTTAATTAACGAAGAGAGGGGAAGGCCAAAATTTTTGGCTGTAGCTTGCGCTTGTTTTTTTAATTTTTGGTCAATTCTTATTGTTAGTTGAGCTTGTTGCATATTATTTATATTATGGTTTATTAATGTATATACATTGTATATACATTAATAATAGCAGATATATTTTTTCTGTCAATAACCCATCTTCCGCGTATTTGGTAAAATGTATCATAGATATTTATAGATATCGTGTTTGCCAATAGAGATAAAAACAATATCGCCGTTATTCTGCCGCTCAAATAAAATCCGATAGCTTTTGTTTATGGAAACAGACCAAATATTTTTTAATTTTCCATGCAGTTCATGTAGGCGTAAAGAGGGGTGTAGCGGGTTTTGTTTGAAAATTTCAACTTTTTTATCAGTAGTTTTTTTAATGTTTATCGGTAATTTATTAAATTCAAAATGAAATTTATCTGAATATAATATTTTATTTATGATCATTCGCCTTACATTAGATCCTTAATGGATTTAAGGGTTTTTAATTTTCCTTCTTTGTATTCTTTTCTGGCTTGTTTAATGTTCTTTAATAATTCCTCTTCCGATATAACATCTTCAGTATCCATTTTAAACAGATATTTAAAGTATTCACTAACTGAATTAAAGCCTTCGTTTTTTACTCTTTGCTTTATGTTTTTTATCATGCTCCCGGGCAGGGAAATACTAAGTACTTGTCTCATAATTTTCTAGTTAATAGTTATATATCTATTGTATTACAACTGTATTACATTGTCAAGAACCCCTCTTCCGCGTATTTAGTAGAATGTATCATAATAAAAATATAATAATATCATTTACATGTGCAACCGAAGATTTCACAATCATTATCAAGGCCACCTAATTGTGCGTTATCTGGGTCTGTAAGTTGACAGGTACCTGGTGATCCGAATGCTGTAAGACACGCATCTCCTATTCGACTATTGGTGCAATCAGTTATCGCACAACTATATCTACCTCCTGATTTTTTGCAAGTTTGATCTTTGGTGCATGTTCCTGTGCCTGTTGGGCAAGTATATTGGATAGGGTTTGTATTAGGAATTGCAACTGCATTTCTAGGACCCCCTGTCGTTGGATTGGGGTCGCAACAAGAAATTTCAAGCGTCCCTATTTTTGTCACATTTATTGGTGTTAATTCCACTAAAGCGGGGTTGATCATATGGAGAAGAGTGTAGGAGAAGAGAGCCAGGACCAGGCCGGTTAGGGCTGAGGTGATCCAGGTTTTGGCATTATCCACCCGGCTGTTATTACCGGCCGCTGTGGCCCAGAGAAAGCCGCCAAAGATTATTACTACCGTGGATAATATCCCTACTGTTCCTATCGCGTATGTGTATATTGTTTTAATGTATTTACCTAGAGTACTGGGAGTAATAGGGATTGTTTTACCTTTTGTGAACTCAGTATCAATTGTAACTTGCGGTTTAAAATCTATCGCATAAGCGATACTACTAAAGAGTAATAAAAAGAAAGCCGCGCTTAATATAATTAATAAACATTTTTTCATAGGATTATATAAAAAATAATTTATCCAATAAACATCATTTGATCACCCTTTCTCTCTACTTCTTTTACGATGCGGGTAATCAACTTTTTCGTAATATCGCGTCCGCCCAAACCGACAATAAAGCCTTGCACTTTGGTTTTAGCCTTGTTTTTGAGGGCTGCTTTTACATCCAGCGTTAGTGGGCCGTCAGTGGCACCTAGTGACACTGCCTTTTCCAGGATTGCGACTTGTTTGGCGCTTATTACCATTTTCAAAATGTCATTAGCCGGGAAGGGCCGGAAAGTTTTAATTTTTAATACCCCGAGTGAGCTAGCCATCTTACCTTTGTTTATTTCATCAACCGTGTCTTTGATGGTACCGACGAGTGAACCCATAGCAATCAGTATGGTTCTGGGATGAGCGGCGCCGTAATATTCAATCAACCCATTATTAATATGGGCGTTTTTTTCCGTTTTTTTAATTATATCTGGCACTGTTTCTTTTAATTTTTCATATTCATCCAGGATCAAGCGCTTAGAATTTCTTAGGTCATTATGCAGTTCTTCGCGGATCTCCTGATAAAAGGCCGGTGGGGCAAAAGCGCCAAAGCTGACCGGGTTCTGTGGGTCCAGGTATTGCCCCTTTTTGGGTTTAAAGGTTGGTAGGAATTTGCTCACTTCAGCCGTGCTTGGGACGCTTACATCTTCGTAGGTGTGGGTAAGGACAAAGCCGTCAATACAGACCATGGCCGGTAAATTGGCTTTTTCCGCCACCTTGTAGGCCAGGAGATGCTGTTCAATTGCTTCCTGGTGGTTCTCGGCGTAAAGCTGGATCCAGCCGGCATCACGTACGGTCATGGTGTCCTGATGATCATTCCAAATGGTAATAGGCGCGGACACGCCGCGATTAGCCACGGTCATTACTACCGGGAGCCGCATACCGGCGATATTAAAAATAACTTCAGTCATTAAGAGTAGCCCCTGTGAGCTGGTAGCAGTATATACCCGCACACCGGTAGCGCTGGCTCCGGCCACAATTGACGCGGCCGCGAATTCACTTTCCGCCCGGACATATTCGTACTTAGCCTTGCCGTCCGCCTTTAGCTTGGCTAAGTCTTCCACAATATGCGTCTGCGGCGTGATCGGATAAGCCGACACCACGGCCGGTTTGATATTATTAATTGTTTGGGCAATCGCCTGCGATCCTTCTAGAATCTCCTTCATATATTTTATCTTATAAATCTTATAAATCTTTGCTAAAAAATTAGCAGGGATTTATAAGATTAATATGATTAATTATTTTTTATCCAATTCCATTTTTATACATTTGACCGGGCATTCGGCGGCGCAGAGGCCGCAGCCTTTGCAAAAATCATAGTCGGTAATTGGCTGTTTTTTATTATTTTTTTTCTGCATTATAATACAGCTTTCCGGGCAAACTTTGGCGCAGGTGCCGCAGCCGATGCATTTATCCAGGTCAGTTTTGGGCACAAAAGTACGCCAGCCTCCGGTTTTGTTATTAATTGTTGATCCTGGTTTAGTAGTTATATCCATATGTTACGAATTACGAATTTATTACGAATTTACGAATATTATGATACGAATTATATAAATTAGGACTTATGCACTTGCTGTCATTGCGAGGCCGAAGGCCGTGGCAATCTCGTGAAAGAAGCTTTTATCACGGGATTGCCACGAAGCTTCGCTTCTCGCAATGACAGGGAAATTATAAGTTTTCTTAGCAAACGCATAAGTCCTATAATATTATTACATATTATAAGCGCGGGTAATGGCGGAGATGTTTTTGTCTACCAGAGATTTGCCTTTGGCACTGAATTTTTGCTCAATGGCTTTTTTAAGTGAATTTAAGGTAACTAGGCCAGTAGCTTTGGCAAACGCGCCTAGGATAACCGTGTTAACGATATTCCGGCCAAGTTCTTCCATGGCAATTTTGGTCGCGTCAATGACAAATAAGTTTTTGCTGGGAACCGGCAATTTAATTTCTTTTTTGTCTTTACTTGAGTTGATTATAACCAGAGTTTTATCGTCCGCTCCGGCGGTAACATCGACCGTACCGATAAGCGAAGAATCCTGCACAATTAAAATATTTGGCTCATAAACATGTTCCCGGGTCCTGATCGGTTTATCGTCAATCCTGGCAAAGGCTTCAATTGGCGCGCCGGTTCTTTCTACGCCAAAAGAAGGGAAAGCTTGGGCAAAGTGCTTATCATTAAAAGCGGCAATCGCGACTAGTTCAGCCGCCGTAACTACTCCCTGGCCGCCGCGGCCATGAAAACGAATTTGATGCATATTGTTTATGTCTTATAATTATCAGATATTAAAAAGTTTATTTGTTACCTAAATTAATCAATCTATATATCATTTTAGACAACAGACAACAGAAAGCAGACAACAGAATGTGGTATTTAGTTATTTTCTAAATTGGATAATAGTTCGTTGATAAACATTAGGAATTTGTCTCTGGGGATGTCGCCCGCAACACGGTAGTTGTTAATAAACCAGGTTGGTGTGCCGGTAATGCTTAGTTTTTGTCCGTCTGCAAAATCTTTCTCAATAACAGATAAATATTTTTTTTCGTTTAGGCAGTCGGCAATGCTTGTTCCATCAGCGCCGATTTGTTGCGCCAATTCAATTATTTCCGCTTGGCTGTCAATTCCCTGGTTTAGGAAAAGCGCGTCATGCATGGCCCAGAACCGATCCTCATCGCCGGCGCAGTGGGCGGCCTGGGCGAGTAGTGAGGAGTATTCGGTAACCACCGGATAGTAGCGATGAATATATTTTATTTTATTTTTATATTTAACACTAATTTCCCGGATAGTAGAAAAAGAATTATAACAATAAGGGCAGGCAAAATCACTAAATTCAATAATTGTTATAAGCGGGCTAGTGGTTCCCAGTGAATAATTAGCCGGGTTTCCGTTAATTAGGCCAATATCAACCTGGCTGATCTCTGGGGCAAAATCACTATCATTCATTACCGAGATCAGCTTAAATGAGATCCAGGCGATTGCAATTCCGATAATTATTATAAGAATTATAGTGCTTATAATTAATATTCCCCACCATTTTTTATACCAGGGCTTACGGACGCTTTCTATGTTCTCCATTGAGTATTTTCGTGAATTTACTTATAATAAAATTATAACTTTTATTTTTTTATTATAACATTTTTTTATGATTAAACCAAACTACGCAGACGAAGAAAAGCAACTTGAAAATAAATACAAGAAAATTGACAAGAAACAAAAGAAAAAAATGAAAGTAAACGGGGGAAACGTAAAGAAATTACAGAAAATAATTAGAAATAGACAACAGACGGCAGACAATAGACAGCAGAAACAAGATTAATTATTATTAAACATAATAAATATGAAAAGGATAATTATAATATTAGTTTTCAGTTTATTTTTTGTTTTTGTGAATGTTGCGCAGGCAGAGGAGCGGATTGATGATTTTACAATAGAAATAAAAATTAATCAGGATTCATCCATTAATGTAACTGAGAAAATTACCTATAATTTTGGTGAGATTAAAAAACATGGCATTTATCGGGATATTCCTTATAAATACAAGGCTAGAGGCGGTACTTTTAAATTGCGCTTTAGTAATATTGATGTTACCTACAATGATGGTAAGCCAGTTGATTTTAGCGTAAGCGAGCAGGGTGATAATAAACACATTAAGATCAGGGACGCAAAAACACTAGTGAGTGGACAACAGCAATATATAATTAAATATACGGTTAACCGGGCAATAAATTATTTTGACACGCATGATGAGCTCTATTGGAACACGACCGGAAACGAATGGAGCGTGGATATTAAGCAGACACGCACTAATCTTGTTTTACCGCAAAGCATTTTGGAGAGTGATTTGCGCACTGAGTGTTTTGCCGGGCTTGGCGGCAGTCAGGATAAGTGTCTCTCAACCCGCTATGAATATTCCGGTACCAGTCAGGTCAAGGGTATTACTTTCATCAATGATTTATTGTCCGATCACGAGGGTATGACAATTGTAGTCGGTGTTCCCAGGGGTATTATAGCTGAGCCAACAATATTTCAAAATTTATTATATATTATTAAAGATAATTGGATAGTTGTTTGGCCTATTTTGGTTTTTCTTTTTCTCTTTTATCTTTGGCGCGCTCGTGGCCGTGACCCGGAGGGCCGGGGGACCATCATTGCCGAGTTTGAGGCGCCGGACAAGCTTAGTCCGGCTGAAGTCGGGGTGCTAATAGATGAGGTAGCTAATAAGCGCGATATCTCGGCTGAATTGATTTATTTGGCAAATAAAGGCTTTTTGAAAATAAAAAAAATAGAGCCAGTTGGGATTCTAAAATCAGCTGACTATGAGCTAATAAGATTAAGAGAACCTGGAGAAGCGCTTGTCAAACATGACCAGGCTTTGCTAAAAGCGATTTTTGCCGGTAAATCGTCTATTAAGATATCAGAATTAAAAAATAAATTCTATAAGGATTTGGACAAAATTACTAAAGAAATATATAAAAGCACAGTTGCTAAAGGTTATTTCCTTGCCTCCCCACGGCAAACAAGAGGCAAATACATTGTGGCTGGTATAATAATATTGCTATTAAGCTGGTTTGTTGGCCCAAATTTTGGCGTTATTGGCGTAGGCAGTATCGTTCTTAGTGCTATTATTGTTATGATTTTTGGTTATTTTATGCCCGCTCTGACTAAAAAGGGTGTATTAGCCAAAGAAAAGATATTGGGTCTTAAAGAATATATTAATGTGGCCGAGAAAGATAGAATTAAATTTCATAACGCTCCGGAGAAGAATCCTCAGCATTTTGAGGTTTTACTTCCTTTTGCAATGGTAATGAAATTGGAAAAGGCCTGGGCAAGGCAATTTGCCAATATTTATGACTCTAGTCCTAGCTGGTATGAAGGCAGTGGTGGGCATTTTAGCGCCCTGGCCTTAACTAATGAACTAAGCGGTTTTTCCAAAACTACTAATACTAGCCTGGCCTCTCATCCATCCAGCGCCGGCTCCGGGGGCAGTGGTTTTTCCGGTGGCTCATCCGGCGGCGGTTTTGGCGGCGGGGGCGGCGGGTCATGGTAGCGTTGCTACCATAATTAAAAATTAAAAATTAAGAATTAAAAATAATTTGCTACTGAATTAATTCAGTAGCAAAAAAATTATGACAATTGTTTCTTGGAACATAAACGGGATACGGGCGGTGATAAAAAAAGGTTTTTTAGGTTTTTTAGAAAAGCAACAGCCAGACATTTTGTGTTTGCAAGAGATTAAAATAGATTCCGAAGCGATCAAGCTAGCCGAGTTTGATTTTTCAGGTTATACGGAATTTTATAATCCAGCGGAACGTAAGGGTTATTCAGGCACGGCGATACTTTTAAAGAATAATTTGGCGAAAAGGGAACTAAGTTCCGAAGCTTCGGAACTTAGTTCCCTTATTTCACCCAAGCTAAAATGGGATGATGAGGGAAGGGTCCAAGTTTTGGATATTGGCAAATTTTATTTAGCAAATATATATTTCCCTAATTCTAATCATGAGCTCTCGCGATTGGATTTTAAAATTAATTTTAACAATAAACTACTTGCCTATTTTAAAAAACTGACCTCACCCCCAACCCCCTCTCCTAGAACAGGAGAGGGGGCCAAAGGTAAACCCTTGATTGTTTGCGGTGATTTTAATGTGGCGCATAATGAGATTGATTTGGCTCGCCCTAAGGAAAATATCGGTAACCCCGGTTTTCATCCCCGCGAACGGGCCTGGATGGATAAGTTTCTTAAAGTTGGATTTGTGGACACGTTTAGGGATAAATACCCGGACAAAATAGAGTATTCTTGGTGGAGCTATCGGGCTGGGGCGCGAGTCCGCAATGTCGGCTGGCGCATTGACTATTTTTGCGTTTCTCAGGGCTATATGAAAAAAATTAAAGACGCCTTTATTTGGAACAAAATAATGGGCTCAGACCATTGTCCGGTCGGTATTAAAATTAATAATTAATAATTAAGAATTAAAAAATTATTTAACAACTATGAAGGAAAATATTATTCAGGATAAGTCTTTTGATTTTGCGGTTAGAATTGTTAATTTGTATAAATATTTAGCTTATATAAAAAAAGAATATGTTTTGTCTAAACAGGTTTTAAGATGTGGTACTTCAATCGGGGCAAACATTGAGGAAGCGCTTGGCGGCCAGTCTAAAAAAGATTTTATAGCTAAACTCTCAATTTCTTATAAAGAAGCAAGAGAAACAAGATATTGGCTTAGGCTTTTATGTAAGACAAATTTTATAGACAGTAATAGTTATAGCTCAATTATTAATGATTGTGATGAATTATGTCGGATAATCAGTAAAATATTAATAACCTTAAAAGCAAATAATAATAAAAATTTTTAATTTTTAATTTTTAATTCTTAATTTCCAAAGTTTGCTTTTTAGGTGATTTTAGGCTAAAATAATTGTATTAATTAAGAAAATTTTTTATTTATGGACATTGTAATTATTTTAATTTTAGTTGGTTTTTCAGCATTATTTTCCGGCCTAACACTAGGTTTTTTTAGTTTAAGCAAAGATGACCTGGAGAGGAAAACAAAGCTGGGGGACGCAAGGGCAAAAAAAATTTACCGCGTTAGAAAAAACGGCAATTTACTTTTGTGTACTTTGCTTATCGGTAATGTGGCCATTAATTCAGCCTTGTCTATTTTTCTCGGGTCTATTACTTCCGGGTTTTTAGCTGGAATTACTGCTACTGGTTTAATTGTAATTTTTGGGGAGATAATTCCACAAGCTACATTTTCCAGATATGCCTTTGAGCTGGGAGTTAGAGTTGTTTGGATTGTACGTATTTTTATATTTGTTTTATATCCAATATGCTGGCCGCTTGCTTGGCTGTTGGATAAAATACTTGGAGATGAAATGCCCAGTGTTTATTCTAGAAAAGAATTAATCAAAATAATAGAAGAGCATGAACAGTCAGGCGACAGTAAATTGGATGAAGACGAAGAAAAAATTATTAAAGGCGCGCT
>JAGLNE010000076.1 GCA_023139655.1 Candidatus Parcubacteria bacterium | reverse complement strand
CCTTATTGGACAAGAAGACAATTAAAGATATTAAAGAATCAGGCCATTCTCGGATCCCGATTTACCGCGATAACCTGGATGATATCGTGGGTATTCTGTATTCCAAGGATTTGATTGGTAACAACTTCAAAGATAAAACCGCGGAGGAAGTAATGAGAGACAATGTAATTTATGTGGACTATAACAAAAAGCTTGACGACCTTTTGAATGCTTTTAAAGCCAACCGGCAGCATTTATTTATTGTAATTAATGAATACGGCGAATTAAGCGGTTTGGTATCAATTGAGGACGTGCTTGAAGAGATCATCGGCGCGGAAATTATGGATGAGGATGACAAGTTCGCGGATTTGCAGGCTGAGGCAAGGAAAAAGATGAAAAAGAAAAAGTTAAACAAAGTTTAGCGTCACGAATAATCACGAATTTAGAACGAATTTTACTAATATGAAATATAACTATCAAAAAATTGAAGATAAATGGAGTAAAAAATGGGTGGCAGATAAAACTTTTACGCCAGATTTAAAAAACGCGCGAAATCCATATTACGCGCTTTTTATGTTTCCGTACCCTAGTGCCGAGGGTTTGCATATTGGCAATTTTTACGCTTTTATTTGTACGGACGTAATGGCTAAATATAAAAAGTTAAATGGTTTTGACGTTTTTGAGCCTTTTGGTTTTGATTCTTTTGGCATGCATTTGGAAAATTATGCTTTGAAAATAAACGAACGTCCCGTGGAGGTAGAAAAGCGCACAACAGTAAATTTTCGCGCGCAGGTGCAGGCGGCCGGGCTTTCCTGTGACTATACCCGGGAGGTGGACACTACAAGACAAGAGTATTACAAATGGACTCAGTGGATATTTACGAAGCTTTTTGAAAGAGGCATGGCCTACCAAAAAGAAGCTTTGCTTAATTGGTGTCCGTCGTGCCAGACCGTGTTGGCTGATGAGCAAATTGAAGGCGGGGTATGTGAAAGATGTAAGACCACGCCAGAGAAAAAAACAATGAAGCAGTGGTTTTTTCGTATTACCAAATACGCCCAGAGAATGCTTGATGGTTTGGATGATATGGACTGGTCAGAAATAACAAAGTCAGCGCAGAAGAATTGGATCGGTCGCTCCGATGGAGCAAGGGTAAAATTTCATGTCATTGCGAGGAGCGAAGCGACGAAGCAATCCCGTGATGCTAGTGACAGGGTTGAAGTAGAGGTTTTCACCACTCGGCCGGATACATTGTTCGGGGCAACGTATTTTGTGCTCTCACCAGAGCATCCCTTGGTTAAAAAAATAACAACCGATGAATACAAGAAAGAAGTTGAGAAATACATTAAAACCGCTGGCGCTAAGTCAGAGCTGGAAAGGACGGAAAACAAAGAAAAAACCGGTGTGTTTACCGGTGCTTACGCTATTAATCCGGTTAATAATGAGAAAATTCCGGTCTGGATTGCTGATTATGTGATGATGGGTTATGGTACTGGCGCGATTATGGCCGTACCGGCCCACGACGAACGGGATTTTGAATTCGCAAAGAAATATAATTTGCCGATTAAACAGGTGGTTGCTCCTGATATTCAAGAATATAACAAAACAAATGATTTATTAAAATGTTTAGAAGTAATAACTAATAAAGCCGAAAATAAAGGTATCAAATTTTGGCTTCTGGGTGGTCTGGCTTGCGCTTTTCATGTGGGAGTAATATGGAGAGATCATGGTGATTTGGATTTAGTCGTAAAAGACAATAAAGAGTTTGATGAGTTTATTAAATTAATTGAAGAGGAGGGATTTAAAAAGATAAAAGAAAAAGAAATTGAAAAAGGGTTTATTAATTCGATTTATAAGAATAAAGATAATATTGAAATTGATATAGGCAAATATACTGGAAAATGGGATTTACAGGATAAAGATTTTACAGAAGAGAAAAAAGAATTAAATGGAATAAAATCGCGAGTTTTAAGTTTTGAATTTATTAAAAAAATAAAAAACAAACAAGCTAAAGAGCGAAAATTAGAAAAAGATTTACTTGATAAAAAATATTTAGAAGGTTATGTGTTTTCTGATTTGGGCATAGCGATTAACTCTGATTTTCTTGATGGTTTAGAAACTAAAGAAGCTAAGAAGAAGATTATTAAATGGCTCAAGAAAAAAAATCTGGGCAAGAGCGAGATAAATTATCGTTTGCGCGATTGGTGTATATCCCGGCAAAGATATTGGGGACCGCCGGTACCGATTATTTATTGCGAAAAGTGCGGCGTGCAAGCTGTACCAGAGAGTGATTTGCCGGTGTTATTGCCGGAGTTGGATAAAGGCTGGGAGCCGGCTGGAGACGGGCGCGGGCCGCTGGCTAAAGTTGACGAGTTTATGAATGTGAAATGCCCTAAATGCAGTGGGCCGGCCAAGCGGGAAGCGGATGTGATGGATAATTTTCTTGATTCCGCCTGGTATTTTTTCCGCTATATAACGCCTGCAAACGAAAAAGAAATATTTGATAAAAAATTAGGAAAGAAGTGGCTGCCAATCGATCTGTATGTCGGCGGCAACGAGCACGCTGTGCTTCATCTTATGTACACCCGGTTTATTACTATGTTTTTTTGTGACCTAGGTTTGATTAATTTTGATGACCCGTTTAAAAAATTTCGCGCTAACGGCATGATCTTAAAAGACGGCAAAAAAATGAGCAAATCAAAAGGCAATGTAATTAACCCCGAAGAGTATGGCAAGAAAGTCGGCTATGACGCCTTAAAAACGTATTTGCTATTTTTGGGCCCTTTAAGCGAGGATCGGTCGTTTACCGACCAAGGGGTACGGGGAACTAAAAGGTGGATAGAAAAAATTTATAAACTTGAAGAAAAAATACTTGATAAATATGAGGACAGCGAAGAAGTTATTAGAAAGCTTCACCAGACAATTAAAGTAGTGCAAGAGGATTTTGAAGTTGAGAAATATAATACAGCAATAGCCAGATTAATGGAGCTAAGCAATGTGCTAAGTGTTGCAAAAAATATATCGAAAACAACCTGGGTAAAATATTTAGTGATTATCGCTCCTTTTGCCCCGGCTCTTGCCGAAGAATTGTGGAGTAAACTAGGCAATAAAGAGTCAATATTTACGCAAAAGAATTGGCCCGGTTTTGACTCTGGCTTAGTTAAGGAAGATAAAATCCAGTTAGTTATTCAAGTAAATGGCAAACTGCGCGATACGGTTGAGGTTAGCGCGGACATTAGTGAAGCTAAGGCAAAAAAAATCGCTCAAGATTCTGAAAAAATAAGGAAGTGGATAGAGGGGAAGGAGATTGTGAAAATTATTTTTGTAAAAGGAAAATTAGTTAATATCGTGATTAAATAGCTAAAACCTAACACCTAATTATGTGGCACTACTTTAATTCTAAATTATCAAGCGGCTTTGTCGCTCTTTTTTCCGGCCGGATGATGCAATTCGCCGGTGCCGGCATGCTTGGCTTATTTTTGCCTGTGTATCTTTATATGCACATGGGTTATAAAATATCCTATGTATTGCTCTGGTATTTAGCTGGCTATTTGGGTTATCTTATTATTTTGCCGATTGGCGCGCGGTTCTTGAATAAAATCGGGCTTAGGCGTTCGCTTCGGATCAGCATAATATTTGACGCGCTGTATTTATCAAGTGTGTTTTTAGTTGCCAAAGATCCGGTAATATTTGGCGTGCTGGCAGTGATACTTATTGTTTTGGCGCGCATGACATTCTGGCTGCCTTTTCATGTGGATTTTGCCAAGTTTACCGATCGCGGCGACCGGGGTAAAGAGGTTAGTATTATTTGGGCAATGAAGTCCTTCTTGGGGATACTAATGCCGATCGCGGCTGGTTTTTTAATTGAATATTTTAGTTTTACGATTGTATTTATTATTGGTATTACGCTTTATTTGGCGGCGATTATACCTTTTATGTCTTTGCCGCGAACCAAAGAAAAATTTGTCTGGGGTTACGCCGAAACAATTAAAAATTTTTTCAAAAAGAAAAATCGGCCTTTGGTTTTGGCAAATATCGCCAATGGCGCCGAGAACACGGTTGCTTTGGTTATTTGGCCGATATTTATTTGGCAGCTTCTTAAAGGTAATTTCGTGGCCATGGGCCTTTTATCGTCTTTGATTGTGTTCGTCGGCGTGATATTACAGCTTGTGGCCGGCAAGTACACGGATATTTTTAATAAGCGCAAACTGCTTCATTGGGGGAGTATATTTTATGCCCTGGGCTGGCTGGCAAAGGTTTTTGTTTTAACCGGATTTCATATTTTTTTGGTCGGCGCTTATCATCAGTTTGCCCGGATTTTCAAAGACACGCCTTTTGACGCGCTTAATTATGAATATTTAGCTGACAAGGGGCATTATGTGGATGAATATACGGTCTTAAAAGAGATAGCGGTGCAAGTCGGCAAAGTGTTAATTCTTATTTTTGCTATTATAATCGTTTTGAATTTTGGCCTAAACTGGACTTTCGCCCTCGCCGCCCTAGCCACTTTGTTTGTTAATTTGCTTTAATATTAGTTGTTAAGTTGTCTTAGCTATATAGGCTATTGACAAAAAATATATTTATGATATTATGAAATTAATAATATAATAATTTCAAAAAATATGAAAAATAATTTAAAACAAGATATTTCAAGCTTGGTTAAGGTTAAACGGCATTATCAAATTACTTTGCCTGGTAATTTACGCCATAAATTTAATATTATTGAAGGTGATTATATGGAAATTGAATACCAAAAAGAAGGAATATTTATTAGGCCGGTTAAAGTGGTTCATCCGGACCATGAATATTTTTATACTAAAGAGTGGCAAAAAGAAGAAGCAGCAGCTGACAAAGACATTGCCGCGGGACGCATATCAGGGCCATTTGAAACAGCCGAGGATTTGATTAATGACTTGGAAAAATAAATTTATATGAAGTTCTATTATACAGAGGATTTTAAGAAAAAATATAAAAAATTACCCCAGCCAATAAAGAAAAATACGGGAAAGCAACTAAAACTTTTATTGTCTGATTTTAAACACCCATCATTAAATATTAAGAAAATGCAGGATCCGAGAAATATTTGGGAAGGACGGATAAATAGATCTTATAGGTTTACATTTCAAATACAAAACAACACGTATGTTTTAAGAAATATTGGCACGCACGATATCTTGAAAAAGCCCTAGCCGCTCTGGCGACTTTGTTTGTGAATTTATTGTGATGATTAATCATTGATTAATCATAACAATAAAAAAACCCAGCATAAAAGGTGCTGGATTTTTTTTGTGGTGTGAACGTTCAATGAACGTTCATTGAACATACCATGTTAGCCGGCCGAATAGGAGAGATAGTTTATTTATAAATTGGTTAGTAGCCATTCATCATTTTTTTGTTTTTGCAAATAAAATTTTACTGGGATCTTATATCCACCCATGGAAAAATACACCTCATTTTCAAAGATTGCAATATTTTCGGTTTGACTTGATAAAGTTGAGCCCGAAAGTATATTGCCGAGAATTAAGCGATTTTCAGCGCCTAGGAAATCCATTGTATGTTCCATTGCTTTTTTCATTTCCGGGATAAAATACGATGTCGCCTCGTCTTTATTATTTGTTCTTATTGCATTGGCAGCCGCGGACAAGACTTGACTAGGGCTCTGGGGTTGCGGGGTTGGTTCAATAGAGCCGATAACAATATTATAAAGATTATTATTAGTAATACCTAGGCTTAATTTTCGCATAATTTCAAAGGCGTCAGCCGGTCGTCCCAGATAATATCTTTTTAAATCAAGAGGATCAACATACCAGGCTTCACCGGATTTTTCTGTTTGAAGAAGAATTTTTCCAATTTGCTGATTAGCAAAATTTTTGTCAATCAGCATTAACCCGTCTCCAAACGGATTATAATTATTTTCTATTTCAAGTTTATCACTATAACCGTCATCATCTGTATCATTTTTTCCCGGGTTGGTGCCAAGCGCTATTTCCAATCGGTTAGACAGGCCGTCATTATCATTATCAGCGTCATTATAAACTATCAGACCGATTGGGATTTTATTTAAATCAGCGTTGCTTATTCCCGTACTTAGCTTTTGCATTATTTCAAAGGCGTCAGCCGGTCGTCCCAGATAATATCTTTTTAAGTCAGAAGGATTAACATACCAAGCCTCGCCTTGGGATTCAACTTGTAAGAGTATTCTGCCTATTAGTTTTTCTCCAATGCTAATTTGCGCGATTAGAGAACCGGTTAATAAAAATGAAAGTAAAATTAGGCAATAAAATATAACTTTCTTCATAATATTAAAAAATTTGCTATAATTAAAACATAATTTAATTATAGCAAAAAATATGCTTAGAAAAAAGACACTTATTTTTATTATAGTATTTGTGCTTATTTTTAGTGGGGGATTTTATATTAATAAGATTAATAATGAAATAGAATGGAAAATAGCCGTTAAGGCGAGTGGTGGCATGTCTACACAACTTGGCATTACCGAAGCAAAATTAACTCAATGCACCCCTTCTTGTCAGAATCCATCAGGGACATCGCTTTGTTGCGCGCCGCAGGTAAATAGTAACTGCGCTTCTTTTGTACCAGGCGTTAACGGAACATACGACTCGGCATGTTCTTTATTTTCTGACGTTAGAGGAACTCAGGCAGGTGGTACTGGAAGCGATGGATTATTTTCTCAAGAAGCGATTGCTCAGGCAGGATTAAAAGCTGGCGGACAATTGATTTATGGCGGCACAACCAATAATATGTCCATGATGACGCCGGGTGATCCAAATGTAGTTTTAGCATCTGCCGGCGGTTGTTATAATTGTTTATCAAAGGCTGATTGGAAGGAAAATTTGAAAATAAAATTTAAATATTTTATCGCTATGATAAAAGATTAGAGGAAATGGATTTGTTAAAAAAAACACAAGAGATTTGTGAATATTATAATATCAAACCTGCCCGCAGTCGCGGGCAGAATTTTTTAATTAGAGAAAATATTTATGACAAGATAGTTGAAATAGCAGATTTAAATAAAGATGATGTTGTTCTTGAAGTTGGGCCTGGGCTTGGTTTTTTGACTGAACGTTTAGCTAAGAAAGCAAAAAAAGTAATTGCCGTGGAGTTAGATGATAAGTTAGTTAATATATTAGAGGAGAGGATGAAAGAACAGGAGATAGAGAATGTAGAGGTGGTTAATGAAGATATTTTAAAGATAATTTTCAATTTTCAATTTTCAATTTTCAAACAATTTTCAATATCTAATTTTCAATTATTTAAAAAGTACAAGGTTGTGGCAAATTTGCCTTATAATATTACAGCCAAATTTTTGCGTTTAATTTTGTCTCGACCTGATAAGCCTGAATCCATGACCCTGATGCTGCAAAAAGAAGTGGCGGAGCGGATCGTGGCTGGGCCGGGCAAGATGAGCAAGTTGGCCGTGTCAGTGCAGTTTTACGCAAGTGCCAAGATAATTGATTATGTAGGCAAAGAAAATTTTTGGCCAGAACCAAAAGTAGATTCAGCGATAATTAAAATCACGCCGCTACCTCACCCCGGCCCTCTCCTTCCCTTCGGTTTAACTCAGG
>JAGLNE010000075.1 GCA_023139655.1 Candidatus Parcubacteria bacterium | reverse complement strand
AGAAAAAGCCAAGCCCGCTCCTCCGTTTGTTCCTTCTGAGGAAATTTTTCCGGTTCGCCATAAGATTTCAATTTATAAAAAAATTGCTTTTAGCTTTATCGCCTTAACTTTGGTTTTAATATTGGTTATTTTATATTTTATAGTAATCAAAGTTAGTATTGTTCTGGTACCAAACCAGGAGCGGGTAAGTAACAGCATGGTTTTTGACGTCCATGACGCCGATGTTGAGGGGGGGGGCAGCGGCAATAAAGTGAGCGGGATAGTCCGGAAAGTGGCGATTAGCCATGGCGGTGCTTACGCGGCCACTGGCGAGGAAGTGATTGGCAAAGAGGCAATCGGGGTCGCCACAATAATAAATAATTACAATAAGAATCAACCTTTGGTAGCGACTACCCGTCTGCTTACTGCGGATGGCAAATTATTCAGGCTTAAGAATACCGTCAATGTCCCGGCTGGCGATAGTGTTGTAGTTGATATTTATGCTGATGAACCAAGCCCGGAAATGGCTATTCCTCCGACCAAATTTACTATTCCCGGACTTTGGGCAGGGATGCAAGATGATATTTACGCCGAAAGTAGCGAGACAATTGTGTACCGGCAAAAGGTTAAGAAATATGTAAAAGAAGAAGATATTGAAGGCGCGATCAGAGATATGAAACAGCAGCTTCTGGTTAATGCCAAAGAAGATATAAATGAGAATTTTTCCAATTATTCCCAAATCAAATATAAGATAGATGAAAATTCGATTCAATCTGAAGTAGCTGCCCAAGTGGATGATGAGGTTGATGAATTTAGCGCTGAGATGACAGCCGATGTGGTGGTTGTGGCTTTTGACGGTCAGGCAGCCGCGGATTTAGCCAAACAGAAGTTTCTCGGTGCCATGTCTAAGAATAAAGAATTAATTAGCTTTGATCCTAAAAGTATTATTTACGCTTTAAATACTTTTGATGTTGATACAGGACTTGCTTCGCTTAATGCTACTTTTGAGGGCAAGGTTAGCCTTAAGAGTAGCGTGGAAGTGATAGATTTAGAAAAAATTCGCGGTATTAACCGCAGCCAGCTGGATGTTTATTTAAGCGAGATCAATGATATTGCCGGTTATGAGATAAAGTTTTCGCCCGGATTTTTGCCGACTTTTATGCAAAAAGTGCCGCATTTGATAGACCGGATCACAGTTGAGATGAAAAGGTGATTGACAAGCGAAAAAAATTATTATATAGTTATTTTATCCTTACGGTGATTGCTGGGTTTACCAAGCCTGGTGCCACGTGGCAACCCAGATAACATGGGTCTAAATTATTGGATAATTAGATTAAGAGTCCAGCCTCAGTTTAAGAAACTGAAGCTGGAAAGCTAGATGGAACCGCGGATTTACAAATCTCGTTCTAGCATTATAGTTAATTAGACTATATTTTTAGAACGAGTTTTTTATTATTTAATTATTATTATGAAAAAAGATGACAAGCTAGAAATAAAGCGACATTCACTATCCCATTTAATGACTTTGGCTGTACTAGAACTTTATCCGAAGACTGGATTAGGAGTTGGTACCTCAATAGAAAATGGTTTTTATCAGGACTATGATTTACCGGAAAAGATTTCCGAAGACATATTACCCAAACTTGAAAAACGGATGAAGGAGTTAATTAAAGAAGAAATAGATTTTGTTCAAAGTGAAGTTAGTTTTGATGAGGCTCTCAAATTTTATAAAGACGATCCTTACAAAACAGAGTTAATTCAAGATGTAGTTAACAAGGGTGAGAAGCACGCCTCTTTTTACGATTCGGGGAATCTTCATAATCTATGCAAAGGTCCCCATGTTAAAAATACTAGTGAATTGGACCCGAAAGCCTTTAAGCTCACTAAAATTGCCGGTGCTTATTGGCGCGGTGATGAAAAGAATAAAATGCTTACCCGAATCTATGGAGTAGCATTTAAAAACAAGAAGAGTTTAAATGAGTATTTACTTATGATGGAAGAAGCGGAGAAGAGAAATCATCGGAAAATTGGCAAAGAAATGGGATTGTTCGCGATATTTAGCGAAGTCGGCCAGGGATTGCCGATCTGGCTTCCCAATGGCTACGCAATGCGGCGGGTATTGGAAGATTATATGTTAAAGATGGAAATATCTTATGGTTACAAGCATATATTAACCCCAATTATTAATAAAAAAGAGTTGTTTGAGAAATCAGGTCATTTAGGATTTTACGATAAGGATATGTATTCACCGCTTACTATAGATGATGAAGTATTTTATTTAAAGCCAATGAATTGCCCGGCCGGAATGATGGTTTATAAGATGCAACCAAAAAGCTACCGTGATTTGCCTGTAAAAATGGGTGAATTCGGTACAGTGTATCGTTATGAAAAATCAGGTGAATTGCACGGCCTGCAGCGCGTACGCGGTTTTACCCAAAATGATGCTCATATTTTTTGTACACCAGAACAATTAGAGGATCAATTTATAGAGGTTTTTGAAATACTGGAGAGATTTTACGCAGACGTTGGCTTTGATAATTATAAATACCGTTTATCGCTGGGCGATGACGATAATACCAAATACGTAGGGGATAGGAAAGACTGGCTAAAAGCCGAAGAGACCATGCGTAAAGTATTAAAGAAAAACAAGGTGGACTTCTACGAGGTCAAAGGCGAGGCGGCTTTTTACGGCCCTAAGCTGGATGTGCAGGCGATCAACGTTTTTGGTAAGGAAGATTCAATCTCCACGATTCAAGTAGACTTTAATTTGCCAGAGCGTTTTGATCTCACATACATAGATAAGGATGGCGAAAAAAAGCGGCCTTTTGTTATCCATCGCGCTCTAATCGGATCGTTTGAAAGATTTTTTGCCTTTTTGATCGAGTATTACGCCGGTAATTTTCCCCTATGGTTCGCGCCGGTTCAGATTAAACTTTTGGCTGTAAGTGAAAAACATAATGAATATTGCCGTAAGTTGGCCAAAGAATTCCAGGTTGAGGATATCCGCGTAGAGGTGGATGTTAGTGATGAGACCGTAGGTAAAAAAATTAGAAACACAGTAAAGGAAAAGGTCCCATATATGTTGGTAATAGGGGATAAGGAAGCCAAATCAAATAAACTCCACGTCCGCGACCGGGGCTCTGATAAAGTCCGGGAAATCAGCCAGGCTGATTTTATCACGGAAATTAAGGACAAAATTAAAGCTAAAATAGTAATATAAAATTTAGTAATAAAAACAGGAGCTTGATTTAAGCTCCTTTTTTATCCGCGTAAAATCCGCGGTAAGTTGTTATTTCAGCCTTAATCCGTTTGGCACCTCTACGTCCGAAACAGCTAAGATCACCTCACCATTTTCCTTGGCAAAGCCGGTTGTCAGGACTTCGGAATCAAAGTCCGCGATTTGTTTGGAAGGGAAGTTCATAACGCAAATCACTTGTTTACCGATTAAATCTTCTTTTTGATAAAGGTCTGTGATTTGCGCGCTGGAGTGTTTAATGCCAATGTTATCACCAAAGTTAATCAACAGTTTATAAGCCGGCATTTTAGCTTTGGGGAAATCTTTAACATTAACGATTGTGCCAACGCGAATTTCAATTTTTTCAAAATCTTTCCAAGTTATTTTTTGCATATTATTGTTTGTTATCACCATATGTGTTGGTACAGTCACAGCGTCTGCCTTTAGATTTTTCTTTACTTAGCCAGGCTGAGTTATGTTGGCCTTCGCTGGCATGGATCCAGTTGTTTGGTGTACCTTGCCGTTTTTGGATAAGGTTGCCAAAATACATGCCTTTTTCCAGATCAGCTTTAGTAATTTCCAGATTTGTTTCCAGCGGTTCAATCGCTGTGCAAGCTTTACGGCAAGCCCGTTTTTCGCCAAAACCAAAACAACCACAAAGGCCGATTAGTAGTACTACTAAAATTATACCAATATTAGCTGTTTTCATAGGTACTATAATTATAGCAAATATTAGCTTAAGAGGGAAGATTTTTCCACCGTTCAAGTTTTGCTGTTCCCATAGTAAGCAATTTCGCTATAAAGCCGGGCATACCCATTTCTTTCATTTTTTCTCTTATTAATGATTCCATTTCCACCAGAGTTATATTTGGTTGTAAGAATTCGCCATTTTCAAAACAATAACTGCAATACATATTGTTTTTTGAGCCATCTGAGTTTGTTCCACCTCCTTTAGGGTCTTTGTTAAAGGGCATCCCGCAACTTTGACATCTTTTATACTTCTTAGTTTCCATAGTTGTTATATTAATAATTAAAGTTTATTAATAAGTTATTTTTTGTCCTCACTGTTTTATCTGAAATTAAAGAACAAAAAATAAATTTATTTCGCCTAACATTGAGTGTATACGAAGTTCTTGCGACTAAAAGGAGCAAGAATTTGGGTGAGCCGCGGGCTGAGCGGCGAACCGTATATCCCTTGTTGTATGACCCGAACGTAACGCAGTGGAGTGAGAGCGCAGCGGGGCTTTAGCGTATTTTGGTGGCAATTTATCCATATTATTCTAAAAATTTTTATTTCCCGTGAGCGATAGCGAACACATTATTAGGGGCGAAAAAAATTGCCACGATAGCGACTCCTATTTTTCCATTGCTACAATTTTAATCTGGCAAAGTTCATAAAATCCATATTTCCCGTGTTCTCTTCCCAATCCAGAATCTTTATTTCCTCCAAATGGATTACAAGGTTTTAGGTAGATAACATTATTATGGCTCACCATACCAGTGTTTATTTCGGAAGAAGCTCTTTCAAATTTTTGTTTATCCTCAGTGAAAATATAACTTCCGAGACCATATCTTGTGTCGTTAGCCAACTCTATTGCTTTGTCGTAGGTTTTGAAAGGAATGATAGGTAAAACTGGACCAAAAACTTCTTCTTGCCAAAGCCTCATATCACGATTTACATTAACAATAAGCGTGGGTTCATAAAAAGCACCTTTCAAACCTTCGGGAGTTTTTCCCCCTGTGATAATTTCTGCTCCTTTTGAAACGGCGTCTTCCACTTGTTCTTGTAGAAGTTCTAGTTGGCGTTTTGCCACGAGTGGACCAATTTCTGTATCTTTATTTTCGGCAATACCTACTTTTTTGGCTTTAACTATCTTTTTTAGTTTATTAACTATTTTTTCAAATTTACTTTCATGAACGATTAATCTTTTCAACCCGTCGCAAACTTGTCCACAATTCAAAAATTTATTAAAGTAGATGCTTTCAACTACTTTATCAACATCAGCGTCTTCAAAAACAATTCCTGGAGCAGACCCCCCGAGTTCCATTAAAACTGGAATAAATTTTTCAGCACCTATTTTATACAGTTGTTTTCCGGCTTTCGAGCTTCCAGTAAAACAAATCATATCAATTTCTTGATGAACAAGCATATCGCCAACTTTTCCATCTCCGTAAACTTCATTGAAAACTCCTGATGGAACTTTTGAATTGGTAAATATTTTTTCTATCTCTTTACCAAATAAGGGCGTTTCTTCTGAATGTTTGAAGACAACTGTATTTCCAACAATGAGATTTTGACCAACTTGCCAGATAAAATTTGAAAATGGAAAATTCCACGGAACAATTACTGCGACAACTCCTTTTGGTTCGTAAAAAACCTTATGGATTTCATTCTTGTCTTCAAAAGTAACTTCAGGTTTTAGATATTTTTCTGCATTCTCTAAGTACCAAGTAAAATATTCTATTCCAGAATTTAGATCATCAACTGCCTCAGAATAAGGCATACCCATTTCTCTGGAAGCTAGGAGTGCTAATTTTTCTTTTTGGGTAGTAAATAAAGGAATGAGTGATTTTAAAAGCTTAATTCTTTTTGGTAAGCCAATAGTATTCCAGTCTTTTTGAGAAGCATGTGCAGACTTTACCTTTTCTTTGATTTTTTGTTCTGTAGATATTTCTGTTTCTCCAAGAATTGCATAGTTATCTGCTGGATTTGTTGAGATTAGTTTTGCCATAGTAATTATGATTGTATCAATATTTAAAAATTTTTCGCCCCCATTTTGTGTAACGATAGTGAAGCAAAATTATAAAATATAAAGGGAAATAAAAGTTTTTTCATTTTTAAAGTCAAATTGCCACCAAAATATGTCATATAACATTTACCGATGAAGCGAAGTTTTTGAAATCCCTTATTAAAAATAATATTTATTTCAAAAATTTGGGTCGAAAGAAAAGTATACTCCTAATTATTATTAATAAAGATACTTTTCTGGAGCCGCTTATCGCGTTGTTATGTGATGTCAGAATTTTTTCGTTTTAAAGTTTGCCTTCCTTGATTAATTCTATACCTGATTTACCAGTGAGTGTTTTCGTTATTAATTTATGTGGTTTTTCCAAAATGTCTTTTAACCTCAAAACATGTTTTGGTACGGTATTACGTGGTATTTCACCAAAAGCAAAGTATTTTATTTTGTCAGCTTCGTCGTTTAAAGTTATTTTACCTCCGATGATTTTACAAATGAACAAAAATACAATATCGTCTTTTATCGGATTGTTCGAGATATGAGTTAAGTCCATCACTTCTACATCTAAGCCAGTCTCCTCTTTAACTTCACGAATGACGCCAACCCAAGGAGCTTCCTTTTTTTCTAAGGCGCCGCCGGGAAGATTCCACAAATCGTAATCAGTACGATGACAAAATAAAATACGGTTTTCATCGTCGAATATGGCAGCGAACACACCAATTGTAAAAGTTGCTTTAGTCATTGATTATAGTCAAAAAATTCTGATTTCACATATTATGCAAAATGCGCGGTGCCTCGTAGCGACAGCGGAGAGGTAGCAAGCGTATTTTGCATAACGTTTCCGCATGATGCGAAGTTGCGCCGTTTTTTATGAATTAAATGTTGATTATATTCTTACATTCATTATATCACTAAACAAAAATTATCGTCAGCGCAATTTGGGTGGAAGAAATTTATTCTCCTTATTATTATTTCTCTGAAGCGTAGCGAAAGAGAAAACTCCTATTTATTTAATCTTTTTTTATTTTCTGGTTCTTGTAAATAATTTTTTTTCGTTGATACTTTCTCGTTACTTTTTTTCTCCAGCTCTTTTCGCGCTTTTCCAGCTACATCCCCACCTTCCTTAGCGGCAAGTTTATTTTTCTTAAAACCGCGAGCGTTTTTATTCTGGGCAATTTTGGTCGTTGAGGCTTCACCAAGCATGGTGAAAATTAACTCCAAGTCATTCATGTGGTCTCGTAAATTCTCCTTTTTTAATCCTTTGAATTTTTGATACTCACTTGGCGTCATTCCAAAAGTTGCTTTTGAAATTTCAGCGGTTAAAATCGCATATTCTTTGTCTTCCTTGACGTCTCGTTTTTTCCACTCATCTGTTAAAGTTTCGCGGATTTCAATACCACGCATTCTTTTTTCTACCCATGCGTTTGAATAACCTTTTGCTTTATAAATTGCTCTAGTTCTTTTTGTGGCGAGTTCCGGATCCTCTATTTCCTTGATACGCTCATAGCCAACACGAGCTAACCAGCGTTTAAATGGTTCGGCTTTTGGGGATGGTATAGCTTGAATAATGCGAAAAATTGTTTCGGTATTAGCACAATCTGTTTCTCTCATTTTACCGTCAGGAGCTTTTAATTTCAACTGTCCGATTTTTTCGGACACTTCAAAAAAACCTTCTTTTATAAGTTTTTTCTTGAGATCATTCCAATACTTTCTTGATCTTTCCGTGCCAGTTAAGACTTCGATGACATCTATAATTGAAAACCACCATTCATTTTGATAAATAGTTTTGCGGATTTCTTTTTTTTGAAATATTGCTATTTTAGTGACTGTAAATTGTTTGGTCATATATTTTTTTAAGTAAAAGATAAAGGGAGATTAAAGGGGTGAATGCCCTTTGTCTAAAACTCCTAATTATTAGGATAATGTCTTCGTTTGTAAGAATAAAGATTTTCTTCTTTAATTGATTTATTGCAATGACTACAAACTGGTCTTAGATTTTCAATTGTTGGTTGACCTCCCTCAGAGTCTGAAGTGACATGTCCTGCTTCAAATTTTGAAATATGTATTTTTGTTTTACAAACATAACAATCTCCTTGTGCCCTTTCTTCACCAAAATATAAAATCCATAAATCATCTTTAATTTTTTTAGGAATAGTTTTTCTTTTATTTTTTGTTGATGTTAGATTGTTTATATAATCGATATATTTATTAATATATCTTCTTCTTTGCACCTCAGTTTTTAATAATAAGCTGTTGTTTGTTATTAAAATTATTTCTTCTGTATTTCGTAGTCTATAAAAATGAAATGATTCATCTATATTGTAATTTTTTGTTCCAATTTTTTCGTTTTTAAATTTTCTAGCAAAAATACTAGCTTTAATTATTTGGTAAAAATAATTTTCCAAAGATTTTTTTTGTTTGATTAGATATATTATTTCATTCCATTCCTGCGCAAGCTTGTCTAAATTTCCAAAAATTATTTTTTTACCAAATCTAAGTAATTCTTTAGCTTCGTTAATATATTTTTGTATTTCATCATTGCTTTTGCAAATAATTCCAATTGTAAAAATCTCATCTTTAGAAAAAAATTTAATAAAATTATCAACAGATTGATTGGTATCTAGCTTGTATATTTCTGAATGCAAATTTCTTAAATAATTTTTTGCAAAAACATGTACCGTATTTGTCATATCATTTATTTTTGTAATTATCTTGACCACAGTTTAGCATCATATTCATGCTGTTTAGTGTCCTCGATTGTTTTGCCTTTTTCAGTTGGGCCAAAATCAAAAACAAACATTAAAATTGGCAGAACAATCGCAAAAAATATAATTATTAAAAAAAGTAACCATTGCCAGTCTTGTTTTAAGGGTAGGCTACCTTTTTTTGTCGAATTAATCGTTTTTTCTAGCTTTATATTGTCTTTTTTTATTTTTTTTAAAGACTCTCCAACGGGGTCAATCATCTTTGTCTCATTCATGTCAATTTTTTTAACTATTTCTTCATCGCTCATGTCCGTATCATATACAAAATCCAAAAGTTTTTTCATAGTTTGTTCATCGGGTTTTTTTACTAATTCTTGATATGAAAGGATCATTTCTTTTTTTGTCTTGTGTCCCTCGCAGTTGCGAATATATTTTAATTCATCTAAGATTTCATTTTCATACATATTTTTAAAATAATTAATAAATCGTTTTCGTAGCGGAGAAAACAACTTCTTATTTCCCCTTTTAAATTAATAAAAAAATCAAATTTTCTCCGTGTTCAAAATATTAAATATTAAAACCTCCACTAAGATAAAAAATTTATTTCGTACAACGAATACCGATAAGCGAAGTTTTGTTGAGCAAAGCGAAAGAAAATTTGGGTGAGCATTTGGCGATAGCCAAGCGCGAACCGCTTATCGCGTTGTTAGATGACAGTCTTGTTCTTAGGGCTGGCGACAGCCAGACCGTCGCCTGAATAGGCGATACAATAAAATACTTTGAGGGGGAGGGGAATTTGCGTTCCCCCAGGGGTTTTATAAAATTTTTGGAATATCTATATTTCCTATATATGCAAGAAAATTAATGAGCGCTCCAAATGTTGTAAATATAAGTACTATTCCTCCGAGTAATATGCCTAATTTTAATGGCATTCCAAAATAACAAATGACCGCTATTATTGCAATCGGGTAAAAAGAAAGTTTAAACCATACTTTTATATGTACAAGGACAACATCAGCTGTAAATCTCTTTTGTGGATTTTTTTTCTTTTTCATTATTCCCTCCTATTCAACCCCCTCAAAGTATTTTGTTGTTAAGAACAATATTTCATCTAATGTGTGCGCTTGATCTGAAGTAGTTAGACCAAGACGGAGCGGAGCGTAGTTTTGGGCTAGATATTTCAGATAAGCAGCTGTTATGCGATGTACGCAAGCCTGAGCGGAGCGAAGGCCGCGTGCAGCGCATGGCAGCTGCTGGTAAGCGCACATATTATGCAAAATGCGCGGTGCCTCGTAGCGACAGCGGAGAGGTAGCAAGCGTATTTTGCATAACATATCGGTGTCATCTGAAGTTTTTGAAATTCCTTATTAAAATTAATAATTATTTCAAAAATTTGGGTGGAAGAAAATTTTGTACCTTATAAAATTAATAATAAAATTTTCTGTAACCAGATACACCGTGTTATATGATGTAAATTTTTTATTCCTTAAAATTTGTTAATAGGTTTTATTCAATCAATTTATAATTTGATTTTTTTTGTTTTGGGCGAAGGGCAGAGGGGAATTAAAGGGGTGAATGCCCGAGCCCAAAACTCCTAATTATCTCTTGTAAACTCCAATGAATATATGAACTCAAACATATCTTTGGCAAAATTTCTAACATCTTCTTCGTTGTTGTTTGTGAATAAATGAGAGTCTGGGTTTAATGTTGTTCTGAATTCGTGAAATTTGTTTTTAATTATTTCGTCATTCTCAAATAATCCGTCAATAATGTTTTTTAGATCGCAACAATTCACTTGTTTATCTTGAATTTGTTTACAAAACACAATCGGGAAGTACATATTTTCTAAAAACGGTCTTAAATCGGTTTTTATGGAATCGGAATGACTTCTATTAATATATCCATAAATTTTCATAAAAGTTTTGTCGTAGTCTGTTGAAATTATTTCATCTCTATTGACTAGCTCTAAGTAACTTGTAAAATTATTCTGGTTAATATTTATAAAAATAGGACTGGCTTGCTGTTTTTTTGTAATTTCACAAAATCTTTTTATAAAATGTAGATAATGAGTCAGTATAATGAGTTGACTATTTTCAGATAATATTTTTTTAAAATAATTTATTGAATTGGTTGTTCTATTGTCATCAAAACTGGTTACTGGGTCGTCTAATATAATTATTGTTTTTCTTTTATTCATTTCTTCTTTCAACTCAAATCGTGCAAAAAATATTGCTAATGCCAGCGCCCTTCTATCCGATTCACTAAATACGGTACATAGTTTATCGACAGGTATCTCCTTGCCGTGAAATTTTACCGCTAATGAGTAAACAGGCATATGGCCCTTGTTGTCTTCATTTCTTTCAAGAGTAAAATTTGTACTTCCGAATTTAGCGAAGAGATCGTTAATTGTGGCAAAGTATTTTTCTAATAATTTCGTTTGATCTTGTTGTAGTTTCTCCTCTAATTTTTTAACACCATCATCTCCATTTTCAAGTTTATCTAAGTCCCCAGATATTTTTTTAAATAATTGACACTCACTGTTTTGTTCTATCCGTGCTTTTTTATACTCTAATTCTAATATTATTTGACTTAAGCTTTTAATTGTTTTTTCGATGGTTGCTGTGTTTTGATATTGTTTTTTAAACAATTTAATTTCATTTATAAAATATTCAATCAATTTTATACATTCTATTAAAATTTCAGAATACTCATTTACCATATCGTTAATATGGCGATAGTCCAAAGGATCGATTTTTTCATATGGAATTTTATTTTTTTCTTCTATTTTATTTTCAAGGAGTGCAATTATTCTATTTTTTTCTTCTTCAATTTGTTCTTCTTTTAACTCAGCGGTTTTTTGTTCTAATTGGGATAGATTTTCTAGAAAATTTTCATCTTGAATCAGTTCTTTATACTTGTTTATATTTAATAAAGCTGATTGCAACAGAGATCGGCTAACAAGTCTGTTATTTTTTAGTAAACCAATATTAATTTTTAATCCCGAGGTAATTTCATTAACAAAATCAGTGAAAGCTTTGTCAAAATATGTGCTGTATAAATCAATTAAATCTTTTGCATTTTTAAGTTCTTGGCCACAAAACGGACAATTACCCTCATGTTTGTTTTTGCAAAGATTTAAGCCTTGATAAATCCAATTTTTTGAACTATCTGAATCCGTGAAGTTATTCGACACATGCATATTTAATTTTTCTATACTTTCAGCCTTGATATCATTGTAATTTTTTTCAAGCAAGGTATTAATGGTGTTTATTGTTTCGGATAAATTGTTTACTTGTGGAGTAAATACGTTGGGCTCGGGTAAATTTGTTATTTTTGTTGGCTCCTTTAATCTTTCTTGCTCTTTGTGAAGAAGTAGTTTATTGTGTGTTAGCTCTTGATCAATTTTTTCAGAATCTAAATTGGCAATATTGTACTCTATAAATTTATTTATTTCATCTTCTGTCGATGTTTTTACATATTGCGGAATGTTTTCTTTAAGAACCCTCTTTTTTTCACCAAGAGCTTTTTTCTTTATCCTTATTTTTTCTGCAAGTTGGACTCCTTGGTCACCTAAGATGAAATTTGTTAAATTTTCTTTATTTTTTCTTTCTATGGTAAGTCCAGTAAACACATTGTTGTGAATAAAATCTGAGCCAAAAACTTCGAGATATGGAGATACCTCATTTTCAGTCCAGGCTCCACCCGCAAAGGTTATATCAGCTTCATTCTCGCCATATTTACGAACTGATAAATTTACTTTTTGAGGAGATGCTATCTCGGGTATAGTTTCTCTGTTTGAAATGATTGTATTATCATTTGTTTTTAGCGATTGAAAAATATCAGCTAAAGTAGTTTTACCGAAAGTATTTAGACCGTAGATAAAAGTTAATTTTTCAAAGCCAGTAGAACCACCATTACTAAAATTAGCAAAAGTTCCTATATTGTTTATTTCTTTTATTCGTCTGATCTGCATAAGATTAAAATTAAATCGTTTTCGAAGTGAAGCGGTAAAAATACCTTTATAAATTTATAATTAAGGAATTAAAAATTCACCTTGTCTTCACAAAATTTATCAATGTCGTCAACTATAATAACACTTTTATCTATATTCTGATCATCAAAAGCGAACAGTTGAGTTGTTTGTAAACTATTTGTTTTTATGAGAATCTTTTTTTTATAACCATTTTTTTTACAGGCTTGTAACAATAGCTTAATAGCTAGCTCCAGTGTCTCACTTTCTTTCTGGATTCTTACAGGGATCGGTTTGAATGATTTTTTTGTTTTTAAAAATCCATCAATTCCCTTGTTTCTTTGTACGGGAATAATATTTAAATGATTTAAAATATCTAAAATTTTCGGGTCTTGGTTTAAGTAAGCCTCTTTGCCTTTTTTAAGTAATTCGGATTCTGTCTTTATGGGATTTTTAAGTCTTTCCTTTGTAAGGTCTATTGCTTCTTGTGATTTATCAATTCCGACGTATTTTCTGTTTAAGAGTTGTGAGGCAACAAGTGTTGTGCCGCTTCCACAAAAAGGATCTAAAACAATATCTTCCTTGTCTGTAACAAGTTCAATAATTTTTTCTAATAGTAGGATTGGTTTTTGAGTCGGGTATCCAACTCTTTCTTTTGCTTTTGGGTTTAAATAGGGGATTTCCCAGACATCAGAGAGGGGAACGCCTTTTTTTTCTTTCATAAGCACTGTGTTTCCATTTTTGGAGGTTTTATAAACTGTTTTTCCATTTTCGCCCCTTACTCTTTTTTGAAAAATTTGATCAAGATTTGTCGTTGGTGAATAGTCAGTATAAACAGGATTAAATTTAAAGTTTTTTGTTTTCCCGTAAAAGAAAATAAGCTGGTGAGCATTCAAAAGACCTTTTTTAGCATTCGACCATCTTTTGTAAGACCAAATAATCTCACTTTGAAAATTCTCTGGTCCAAAAACTTCATCAAGAGCAATTCTTAAATAATGTGAAGCCGACCTATCACAATGTAAAAAAATACTTCCTGTGCTTTTTAAAACTTTTTTACACTCTTCCAACCTTTCCTGGATATAATTTTTGTAAATGTTGATATTATCCCAACTGTCTTCAAAAGAATATTCTTTATTGTTTTTGTTTTTGAGCGCTTGTTTTTTTTGAGTAAAGAAAGGAGGATCTAGGTAAATTAAATCAATAGAGTTTTGCTCTATTTTTTGTAACTCTTTTTTGCAATCTCCTTGTATTAGCATGGTTTATTCGAAATAAAATTATTTTTTGGTTTTATTATTAGCTATTTTTTCAAGAATATTGAGTAAATCAACCCCAGTTTCCTTTTTAATAAAATTCCAAGCCCCATCTCCAAAATAATATTCTCCGTTCACGCCCGTATAGACAGTTTTTAAGGTTTCTTGGATTCTTATTGCTTGAGCTCTGTTAGGATAGTAGAACATGATTCGAATTGGTTTATACCCTGCATTTTTAATGTTTTGAACCCTAGTGTGCTCTTTGGTGATGTGATCACCGTCAGTCGTTGCATCTCTCCATTTTATTTCATAGGCTTCGTTGTCTACCAAGCAATCTATTTCAAAAGTTTTTGGTCTTTTGCCGATTTTATTTGGTATTTTTATTTTTCTTTGTGCGTGCTCAAATTTTTCTTCGAAACAAAGGATAGTGGCTTCTTCTAAAAAAGAACCTGCATATTTGTAAAGAAAACGACCTTTGTTTTGATAAACATCAATCATTTTACCTTCTTTTATGGCTATTCCTAGAACTCTATAAATCAAATAATGCGAATTATCATCACCTTCCATCTCGGCAACACGTTCATTTATTTTCTTTTTTAGATTTTGAGAATAAGTATTTGCCAAATCAAGAATTTTTTTTTCGATAGTCATATTTTTATTAAAAAGTATTATTTAATATTTACATTTATAATATCATAAAAGCAAAAAAATTTATTACTTTAAATTTTAAATTTATTTTCGTAGCGGAGCGGAGAAAATATCATATTTCCCCTTTTAAATAAATAAAAAAATCAAATTATTTCTTACTATAAAACCTATTAACAAAAATAAATAAAAAATAAAAGTTGGGAGAGCGAGCGTTAAAAATAAAATTATTTAATTTTTCCTCTCCATCCGCACTTTGCGTTTGTGCATTTATACTCAGTATCTACATTGTATTGAATATCTTTGTTACCCAAGTTAATATGTGCCATATCTTCAATTTTTTCAACGTCAATTGAATGGCATTTTGGACAAGTTTTTTTCATAAGATTAAATAATTTTATTTAGCTCGCGAACCAGATACGCCGTGTTAGGCGAAGTAAACTTTAAAAATATTTTATTTTATTTCCTCCTCCTTTAATTCTTTTACTATTTTATTAAATTTTTTTTCAGCCAACATTCCAGCCGGAATAAATGACAGGAAATAGGCGATTAGAATTAAATACCAGGGAACTCTTGAAAAAATAATCGCAAGGATAAAGAAAATAATATCTACAATAGCGTATAGATTAGAGTGTCTTAAAAATCCTTCGGGAGTTTCAGATTTAAACCCTTTTCTTGAAATAGTAATCCAGTAGTAAATTTTAATGTTTATTAATAGCCCAATGATTAAAATTAAGTATGACATAAAATATTTTTAAAGTTTATTTCGCCTAACATTTAGTGTATGCGAAGTTTTGTTTATTCCTTATTAAATATAATATTCATAAACAAAATTTGGGTCGGAGACAGTGAAATAAATAAAAGATAAATTTATAGTAGTTTGTCTTTAACTAGATCGGGAACATACTGATAAAACGATGGCGCAACATTATATTTTTTATTCTCGAAATCTTCTTTACTCATCCATTTAATTGTAGCAATTTCAGCCGAAGGAACCGGAGCGCCGTCAATCGTAACAACGTATAATTCCAAAGACAAAGGGTTATCACTATGAGCGGCTTTAGTAATGTCGTATGTTTTGTAATGCTCACACGATTTTAATTTAACTCCAAGCTCTTCATCCAACTCACGTCGCAAGCATTTTTCGGCGGTTTCATCAGTTTCATATTTTCCTCCTGGATTAATAAAAAATGGTTTCCCGTGGGGGTTAACAATCATGAGTTTCTTGTTCTTAATGATTAACGCACCTGCTTTTTGTAAATGAGGCATAAATTTATCTTTTATTTATTTTACTGGCGGAGCCGCATACACTTTGTTAGACGATGTAGCGAATACTTGGAGCTATTTTGTCTAACAAGTTATATGCGAAAGTGTTGTTATTTTATTAAATATAAGTTAAAATGTTGGTATGATTATGTAAACAAGGAGGGGTATGTATACATCAAATCAAAACAATACTACTGTTTTGGGGCGTGAACCGTTGTTTAAGCTGGAGCAGGAAATGAGATTGCGGAATTTTAGCCCAAAAACAATTAAATCTTACCTCTATTATAACAAGGAGTTGCTTAGATTTGCAAGCCATAAATCACCGATAAAAATTATCAGGCAAGACATCAAGGATTACCTTGATTTTTTAATATCAAACTCTAAATCCAGATCCACAATAGACTTAGCTATAAATGCCCTTAAATTTTATTATTCCACTATTTTAGAGCGAAAATTTTTTGTAAACAACAAGATAAAACGGCCGAAAAAAGACAAAACATTGCCAATAGTATTAAGCAAAGAAGAAATAAAGAGAATGATTGATAATATTGATAATCTAAAGCATCGGCTAATGGCTGTGTTATTATATTCTTCAGGCCTTAGAGTAAGCGAATTAGTTGGGCTCAGGATGAATAATATTGATACGCAGAGAAAGACTATTCATATTCGTGCTGGAAAAGGCAGAAAAGATCGGATAACTGTATTAAGTAGAAAAGCGATTGAATTAATTGACCAGTATCTGTTTGAATATCAGCCTTTGGAATATATATTTGAGTCATATCAGCCGGGAAAGAAAATAAGTACCAGGACGGTCCAGCTGGTGGTAGCTGAGGCTGGCCAAAAAGTCGGCATTAAAAAAACCATAGGGCCGCATACCCTGCGCCATAGTTTTGCTACTCATATGCTTGAAAATGGAGTAAACTTAAGATATATTCAATCAATGCTTGGACATAAGCGGTTGGAAACAACACAAATATATACGCAAGTGGCAACTGATAAATTTATTGGCATTAATGACTTGTTGGATTATGAAACAAATAATTAAAATTAGAATAATTCTCTGGGGTACGCTTGGCCTTATTGTGCTATGGTTGTTTTGGCGGGCGATCGTTCCGGGGGGCGAGATTGTTTATATTCAGGATTTTGATGGTCAAAATTATTTTATACCCAAACTAACGCCGGCTGAGCGAATGGAAACAGGGGAGGATAGTGTTAAGATTATCAATGACCCGGTTTATTTTACCTTGCACACGCCGCGGACTTTTAATCAGGCCAAGCTGGAGATTAAGTTTCGTACTAGTGACAATATTCGGATTCTGGAAGCCGGCCCACTTATGGACAAAACCATTTGGCGCTATAATTTGCAACCGCTTTTGAATACAACTTTGGATCAGCTAAGCTTGGTCTGGGAAAAACAAGAGGAGCTTGACAATATTTTTTTGCAGCGGGAAAAGAAGCATGACTCGCTAGAGAGTTTTTTGGCCTCACCGCCTAGCTTGAGCGAAATTGCGATTTATAACTTTGATTGGCCGCGCGAATATCTTTTGCCTAATTACAGCTCCTCAAGCAAAAAAACAATAATTGACATTCCCTTGCGCGGTGCTTATCAGTTCTACACCTACATTAAGGATGAAGAATTGAATTTTAAATTTACTTTAGCTGACCTTAATCAAAACAAAGACCAGGACAACATTGAATTAATCCTTTATTATCAGGATGAGATTATTTTTATCAAAAGCATAGAAGAGGCTAGCACCGTGGAAAATGATGAGTTAGCCGAGTTAGGTGAGATTGAAATTAAACAAAATAGTTTGCCTGAAGGAGTTTACAAAATTGAATTACGCGCTAGCGATGATATTGTAACCCGAGGCATAGTAACTAAACAAAGTAAAATTGCTTTTATAAATAAAATTCGTTTGCTTAGGGATTTAAAAAAGGATATTAAGATGTACACTGACAGCAGAGAACTTAACGCGCTAACCCCGCACCCGGATCGTTTACAAAAAATTAAAGTTGGGTCAAAGGTTTTAGACCTAAGTGATACCTATAAATTGATTTCTCTTAATATACCGCTAACTTTGAGAGCAAATACGGATGATAAAAGTATAGAGTTAACTCTGTACCTGGATGGTGTCATAATTTCGGGAGACGGCGTTTTTGCTTTTGCGCGCGAGCAGATAATTAACCCGCGTCTTAAAAAAGTTGATGAGAATATAGACATTAATGCTGAAGGAGTTAATTATGTCATAGCAAATTACAAATCACCGGTTGTGGATGACGATTGGCAAAGGGCCAGTATTCAGGTTGATCTAAGGCAAGCCTATCGTGAGCGTGGCGCTTATCAATTTATTATATCAGTGCCGGGGATAGAAGAAGGGGAGTATGTTGAGATTGACGAGATAAAGGTTGAGTTTAGAGGAAGAACATTGCTAAAGAAGATTATTGGACTATTAAAATAATTAATTTAAGATACACAAAAAAAGATACAAGATACAAGGACACAAGATACAAACAAGAAACAAATTCAAAATTAAAAACAGTTTGAAATTTGTACCTTTTAATTTGTTTGTATCCTTGTTTCTTGTATCTTGTGTCTTGTAAATCTCATGCTTAATAATTTTTTAAAAGAGATATTTTATGCTCTAACCACCTCGGTGCTTATTTTTGCTATTCTGGAATTAATTTTTCCCGGAATAGTGTTAGCGTACATAAATTTTAACCTCATTTTACTTCTATGGTTCATAAATGGTATAATAGTAATCGTAACTAAGAAACAAATTGATGATAGATAAGATTAAAAAAAATTGGCCACTTATTTTGTTTGCAATTATTTTTTTTGGACCAATGCTTGGTAAAAACTGGGTGTTGATTTTAATTATTGCTGCGGCAATATTTTTTGTTTTTAAGCGTTCCAACAATTTAAATATTAAAAATATTAATTTAACTAACCTGTTTAAACTAAAAAATATGGGAAATCCAATTGATTTAGACAAACTAAGCAAGGAGAAGAAATTTAAAAGCATGTTTTTGACAATCGTGCTTTTATTTTTCGTAGTTTGGCTCTTTTTTGCCTCGATCCAAATTGTGGACGCGGGCGAGACCGGGGTCTATTCGCTTTTTGGTAAAGTGCGTGACACTGAGCTTAGTAGCGGTTTTCATTTGGTCATTCCCTTGGCCAAAGTAACCAGAATGAGTATCCGGACAGAGGAATACACTATGAGTATTGTCCAGGGTGAGGGCCAGCGTTATGGCTCAGACGTCATTACCGCTTTAACTAAGGAGGGCTTGAACGTTGATTTGGACATGACGGTCCTTTACCGCTTACAAGAAGAAAAAGCCAGTGATGTGTACCGGGAGCTGGGCTTAAATTTTGATGAAAAGATCATTCGCCCGACCATTCGGACTTCTATCCGTGATATCATCGCCCAGTATGAGGCCAAGGATATATACAGCGAAAAGCGCGAGGAAGCGGCTAATAAAATTCAGGAGCAACTAGCAAATGATTTAAATGAACGGGGGATAAGCATAGAGAGCGTACTGCTTAGAAATGTGGTGTTGCCGTCTAATCTGGCAAAAGCGATTCAGGAAAAGCTCCAGGCTGAGCAAGAAGCCGAAAAGTATGATTTTATCTTGGCTAAAGAAAAAAAGGAAAAAGAACGAAAAGTAATTGAAGCCGAGGGCCGGCGTGATTCACAGAGAATCATAAACGAGAGCTTAAGTACTAACTATCTTTATTTCCTCTACATCAATGAGCTTAAAGATCGGGAAGGCACTGTTTACGTGCCAACTAGTCCGGGTACCGGTATGCCGCTTTTTAGGGATTTGGGAAGATAAAATTTATTAAGAAACAAGACACAAGAAACAAGGATACAAACAAATCACAAGATACAAATTTTAAACTGTTTTTAATTTTGAATTTGTTTCTTGTTTGCATCTTGTATCTTGTATCCTTGTATTTTTTATGATTAAAGACGTTATAATTAAAAAATTAAACAAATACAACGATGAGCGCGGTTGGCTTACCGAGATTTGGCGTGAAGATGAAAGCGGGTATGAACCGGTGATGTCCTATATTAGCCAGACTAAGCCTGGCGTAGTGCGCGGCCCGCATGAACATAAATATCAGTCAGACTGTTTTGTTTTTATCGGTCCGGGCAGTTTTGAGCTTTATCTTTGGGATAAACGGGAAGATTCACAAAGCAAAGGCGAACACATAAAAATCAAAGTCGGCGAAGATGACCCGACCATGGTTATTGTCCCGCCCGGAGTAGTGCACGGCTACAAATGCGTATCTGACATCCCGGGCTGGTGTATCAACTTACCAAACAAACTATACAAGGGAAAAGACAAGCAAGAGGAAATAGATGAGATTAGATGGGAAATTGACAAAAATTCACCATACAAAATTAATTAAAATAGTAAAATAGTGATTAGTTGATTAGTGATTAGGATTATGTTGCCCTAATTAACTAATTAACTAATACCTAATCACTAACATTATGGATTGCATTTTTTGTAAAATCATAGCCGGGGACATCCCGAGCTACAAAGTCTATGAAAACGATAAAGCAATTGCTTTTTTTGACATCCTTCCCATTAGCCCTGGCCATACCATCGTCGCTCCCAAGAGCCACGAAGCCGACGTTGAAGCGCTAAGCGATGAAGAGTTTTCTGCCATGACTATAGCGGTTAAGAAGATTGGCAAGGCGATGATAGAAGGTCTGGGTGTAAAAGGCTACAGCGTTTTTCTGGATAATAAAAGCGCCGCCAATCAGCACGTACCGCACGCCCACTTCCATGTTGTGCCGCGCGCTGAAGGCGACGGCCTGGAACGCTGGCCCCAAAGCGGCTACGGCGAAGGCGAAGCCGAACATTGTTTAAAGCAGGTTACCGACCACCTTAAGTAACTATAAAATTGGTTACAATATTAAGAAATTATTTTTAATTTTGAAATTTAAGCATTTAGTAATTGTTTGAAAATTGAAAATTGAAAATTGAAAATTTTTCTTTATGGATTGTATTTTCTGCCAGATCATCTCCGGTGATATCCCTAGCTATAAGGTATATGAGGATGATGATTTTTTTGCGTTACTTGATATCCGCCCGCTTAATCCGGGCCATACTTTAGTGATCCCGAAAAAGCATTACCGCTGGGTCTGGGACATTGAGAAGGTCGGGGCGTATTTTGAGCTGGTTAAAAAAATCGCTAACGCACAGAAAAAAGCCTTTAAAACCGACTACATCGTTGAGTTGGTTTTTGGCGAAGAAGTTGAGCATGCCCATGTCTGGCTTATTCCCCGGCATAAAGGTGACGGCCATGGCGGTGGGATTGATCTAAAAAATATTAAAAAGCTTAGTGAAAAGGAAATGCAGATAGCAGCTGGCAAAATTATAAGCGAATTTATATAACATTAATGAAAAGCATTGAAAGAAAAAAACAGAAATTATTATTAGGTAATCTAACCTGTAAGATATAATAGCGTTGTTTA
>JAGLNE010000074.1 GCA_023139655.1 Candidatus Parcubacteria bacterium | reverse complement strand
GTCCATATTGGGCCGCCAGTCAAAATCACGCGGTTTAATCGGTGGGGCAAGCACACTCACCGGATATTTACGGCTGACTTTGGCCTTACGCATTTCCCTGGCAATACTATCTGCCTGGGCTTTACGGGGCAGGCTAAAAAGAATCGCCAACGCGTTAGCATACACATCCAAGCGGTCACTGGCATGCTTATAGCTTATGTAATGCAAATAATACGGCACACTCTCAACTGATTCGCGCAGAATCTTAAGCTCCAGCTTGCGGTGATGCGGGTCGCGCTTTATAAATTCAGAATTCTTACTGACCGTGGAATGGGGTAAAAATAAAGTGTTTATTCCGCCCTCGGCCAACTCGGCTTGCCTGGTAAAACCGTAACGCTTTAATACTTCAAACCAAAGAACGTTTGAATACAGGGTTCGGCCATTATCCGGCATGTCATCAGACCAATTGCAAGCCTCGCCCTCTTCCAAGAGCCCGTCATTGTTCTGGTCCTGATACCGAAGCCAAAGCAAAGCCTTTTTTATTTGCGGGAGCAGTTTAATTTTGAAGTCTTTGTCGCCACTGTGTTGATGATAAAAATCCAAGGCCAAAAGCCACCACAGGTTAGAATCAATACTCCCTAAAAAATAAAACGACTTTTGCCCGGTAGCAGGATTAACCGAGGAAGGGATCTCCCCCAGGTCAGTCTGGTGTTTAGCAAGAGTCAACAAGCTGGTTTTAGCAATTTCAACTAATTTCTTATCCTGGCTGGCAATCATTCCCAGCGCGCAAATACTGGCATCCCGGCCAAAAATATTCAAATACAATTTTTTCTTGGCTATTGCCGTTGCGCTGGACGCCATTACTCCATATTGGCTGGAATTCTTTAAAAGCAGCTTTTTAGACCTTTGATAACATTTTTCAATAATACCATTTTTACTTTTAAACATACAATAAAATCTCAAATTTTTTCTAAATTTTTTCTAAGTTTAAGATTAAATAATCCAAACCCCAACAGACCGCCACTAGCGGTAAAAATCGCAAACAATAATAGAACAATTCGTGGAGTAAAATAATTTAATAAAACACCAATTATCATAGCCGCTATCGCGGCTGTTAACAAATCGTAAGCTTTAATATAGGAGAGATATTCGCCGCGATACTCACTTTTAATATTTTGCGTCTCAATTTTGGAACTGGCGGTTCCATTAAATGCTTTTCCTAATGATAATAGCAAGGCGCCTAAAGTAAATAAAATTATACTCTTTGCCATAAATAAAATAACTAAAGCAAGTGAATAAATCACAAAAGCTTTTTTTAAGGCTTTTACTGGTGAAGATTTATCTACCAAGCGGCCAATAGCGGGAAAAAATATCATCGCAATAACACCCATCAATCCAAAAACAAGGCCGGTATATAAATTCTTCCCGGTCATACCCAATATAATCAGCGGAAATATTATCGGTTCCATCACCCAATGTGACTGAGTAATCCCCTCTAAAAAAGAACGTAAAAATAAATAAGGGTTAGTTATCAGATCGCGCAAACTTTCACTTATGCTTTGTTTGGTTGAGGCATCTTTAACTCGTTTATCTTCTACCTGCCCATAAATAAAATAAATAAATAAAAATAAAGCTAATAAATAGGCCGCAATTACTAGTAAATAAGGGATTTTAAGGCTCCATTGATCAGCCATCCAGCCACTAGCAACAACAGCCAGTGTCCCGGCAATTGATTGGGCCGAAAATCGCCAACCAATCACTTCGGCAATATTTTTTTTCTTTGCCACCAAATCCTGAAAAAGCGAGTTGATCATTATGCCAGAAACACCTCCAGCTAAAGCCCAAGCTACCCGGCCAAACATATACTGAAAAACATTAAAGGCGGTAGCATAAATAATAGGGTAAAAAATACCAGCCACTAATCCTATTAGAATAAACTTTTTTCTCCCCCAGATAATGCTTTTCCGGCCACTCCAAAGTGAAAACAACAGATAACCAACCGATCCGATAGAAAATGTTAAGCCCAACAATGTTTTACTTGATGTTAATGAACTGATAAAAATTGCTTCAATCGGAGCTAATAACGAGCCAGCAATCACTCCTAAACAGCTAATAGCAATCATTACAATTATTATTTTGTTACGACGAACTTTACTGACAATATTCATAAAACTTTTATATAATATCTACTTTAAATAATCATAATACCGCATCCGTCCGTTTATTAAACCAAGGTACAGTTTTTCTCGACTATTATATTTAGTTTTATTCCAAAGATGAACCTTGCAGAGATTAATTAGATCTTCAAACATCAGCTGCTTAAACTTTTTCACGGTCTCTGCCCAAAGCGCTGAATATTCAACGCCGGCAAGACGAGCATACATTTTAATTATCGCTTGCCTTCTTTTATTATTCAAATCGCCATGTAAAAATATATAAGCCAGACCTGGGTCATGGGCCAGCTTGACCTGTTCCCAATCAATTAAATAAATCTTTTTTTTATTTATTATAATATTACTTACCGGGTCGCCGTGATTAAGGTATATAAACCGTTCATTCAATTTTAAATCTTTAAAGTCTTTATTAATTTTATTCTTAACCCATTTAATAACAAATCTATATTCCTTGTGTTTATATAATTCACGAAAATCTTTTTGCAAACGCTTTATCAGTTCTCTATTATATTTAGTTGCTGTTGGAAATTTATATCCTTGCTTGCGGACATAAGCCTTAAACTCCGGAGCTAAGTTATTTATTTTATATAAACATTTCAAGACCTGCGCTAATTGGGCATTGCCAATATTCTTCATTTGAATTTTTCGTCCCGGCAGATACTCTACAATGTGGATATTCTCTTCTTTGTCGTAATAGTGTGAATGAGCAGTAAAATTTATCTTCTTGGCCTTTAAAAACTCCAGAGCTAAATGCTCGCGAGCCAACAGCTCCTTGTTCATTGGCGGCCTTTTTCGGTTGGTGCGCAGATTATACTGTCTACCATTACTGCTAATCAAAAAATTCTTATTTGCCAAGCCGGAGCCAAGCATGCGCAGCTTAAAATCACGAAAAATCTTTTTTTCTTTAATATAGTTTCTAATATCACCCTGGCTTAAACTTGCCTTTTCCATCATTTGACTATGTTTACGATTTAACCTATATTAAGTATAACAAAAAATAAGTAAAAAAAATAATATGAAATTTAAAGAAAGCAAAATTGACGACAAACTATCGACCAAAAAGGAGGTAACAATGGCTAAAAACGAAGAAAAGCCCACGGAAAAAGCAGAAAAAATTTCTACACCAAATTTTAAAAGCGAAATAGAAGAAATAAAAGTATTATATGAATCCGGAGATAAGAAAAATGCCCTGGAGCTACTCCAGCGCTCCTTTGAAACTTTTAATAATAATCGAGAATTATTGGATAGTCCAGGCAGAGAAGAGGACCACATTGAAGCTGGATATTTTTCAACTTTCCGCGATTTTGGCGACATTGAAAAAGCCTATGAAGTTATCGCCTCAATGCGAATGACAGAGCACAATAAAAATCAATTTAGCGCCAGAGGTCGAATTGAAAATCTTCTGAATGTTGTCAATGAATTAGCTCAAACAAATGATAATATCCATGAATCAGACAAATTAAACAATATCATTAAACAATTACATGATCTTCTAAAAAATCTTGACGAAAACAGACCAAAACCAGACAAAGAAAAAAGGTTAGAATTAAAATCAACTGCTGATTTTCAACACCAAATTGAATTAGCGAAAGAGGGAGATGTAAAAGAAGTAATTAAAATTTTTAAAGGGTTAGAACAGTATTTGCAAAATGTGCGTAAGGGGTCAATTGATAAAAACAAAAGATTTAACGAATCAGGTGATTGGAAAGATGACGGTCGCTGGATTGATCATAGAGAAAAAGAATTGTTTGACAATTACATAGAAATAAAAAATTGGCCCGGCGCAAAACGCACAATCGAATCTATGCAAGATACTCCGCACGGCCAAAAATGGGACGTCAAGGAAAACAGAATTAAGCATTTGGAAAAAATGTCTGGACTAAAATACAATAAGATTGAAATATAATAATATATATTTCAAAACCGCTCCTAAGCCTTACTTGGAACGGTTTTTTTTATTACCGGGTTGTTACGTAACAGTATTATCCAATTATTTTCTTCACTCCTCGGAGTAGTTTACTATCTACTTTGTAATATTGCCAGGAATATTGCAAAGGAGCTTGGCCGCCCTCAAAACAATGAAAATCCGAGCCACCGGTTTCAAACAGACCATACTCTCTGGCTAAACGCTGGATAAACATTATTGAATTATATGAATGGTGCGGTGACAACTTTTCCAAACCCACCACGCCAAGCCTTTTTACGATCGCAAGAAAGTCGCGCCCCAGAGAAGCTGATTTAGCCGGGTGGCAAAGAACTAACTGCCCGCCGATTTTCTTTTTTAACTCCACAATACTATCCATGTCAATATAACTATTATGCAAAATGCCAATATCTTTTGAGCGAAAATATTCCCGGATTACGTCACCTTCATCAGGGTGCTTAAGTCCCAGCTCGCGCCTAACCCGCCGCGCATTATAGCCGACTCTTAAAAAATCATCCACGGTATGATTTATTGGCACATAATGGTTATATTTATCCAATATTTTAT
>JAGLNE010000073.1 GCA_023139655.1 Candidatus Parcubacteria bacterium | reverse complement strand
CCTGTAAGATCGTGAGAATACCCATCTGTAAAATCCCCGATTTGAGCATCTTGTGAATATAAACTCCCATCTATGGCTAACTCAACTAACGGAGCAGTGGTTCCGATTCCAACGTTACCATCAGCTTTTATATAAAGAGAAGATGTGGATTGCCATCCGTTTTGATATGTTAAAATATCGCCGTTAGCTAAAGAGGACGTAGAAACGTCATCTATTTGAGAAAAATAATTTAAACCAGTCCAATAAAGATTTGAAGTGCCTTCGCTTAATTCGTCTGTGGTCCATAGCGCTAAAATATCACTTGAAGTTGACAAGGTTTCTCCGTCCCAAACTAAGCCGGAGATCGTCGGGGTTAGAAAGGTTGGCGAGGATCCATTTTTAACACTTTGATCCACATAAGTATTTAATCTACCATGTAGCGTATCCAACCATGCTGAAGATGTTGTCCCTATTGTTTCTTCAATAGCATTCCAGTCCTCTTCTTCAATTACATCTCCCTCACTAAAATCATTAAGAGCGGCCGGGAAAGCAGGGGTAACATCGGCCGCGTAAGAATTAAAAGCTAAAGCTGACAAAGCTATAACTAAAATAATTAAGATTGATAATTTGTTTTTTAATTTTAAATTTTTCATATTAATATATTTTTGATGGCAAAGCCTCCTTGGTTTTAGAATTAGATTGTAAGGCTTCTTTATCATGTTCGTATCCACTGCTTGTTCCAAAACGAGCGGTCCCAAAAGCTCCCCGGCCAAACCCGGAGACACTTTTTAAGCTGCCGGTCATTGGTCTGGCCTCTTTTGTAAAAGTATTGGATTGTAAGGCTTCTTTTGCCATATATTAGCGTTAAAAAAACGATTTTAAGCGACAAATTTGACGTTTTAATAGATTTATTAGTAATTCCACCCATCATTACCAGTATCCTGATCTGGCAGTTCATTCCCAATTATTTCCGCGGAATTGTCTATATGGGAAATAGCATCTAATTGTATTTTCATATCAATATCAAATTTCTGTTCACTAACGTTAAGCGGTACCGGTTTAGGTTGAGACATCTTATATTCCATTGCCACCCGCCTGGCTAACAGTTCATGAAATTGTCTGGGTATTCCAAAAGATGTAGTTGAAGGATCAATACCCAGATCAGAAGACCCGGTAAGATTTGCTAAGTCGGCCGGGAAAATATGAGCCCACAACCTACCCCCTCCGGTAACAGCTATAATGGTCCCGGAAAGAATAAAAAGAGCGCGCCTGCGTATAGTATGTGCAAACTCGCCCTCGGAATTAGCATAAGATTTTACTATTTCGCTTTCTGTTTCAGATCCATGGTAGTCTTTTATATTTTGAGAAGGAAAACGAGAATCTCCTGAAGCAAACTTTATCTCCAGTTTATGAATACGATTTAATGTGTCGTCTCCCAATCCGTATTCCCTCTGATCAGCCACCAAATTAAAAGTAGCCGGGATAAGAAACATTCCATTGTTTCGTTCCACTATTTTGGAAGCAAACTCATCCTTAAAAGCATTCACCAAAGGAAGTATATCCGCGTCCGTAAATGTAGTGGAATTTGTACGAGTTTTATAACGGATCAAGGCCGCTAACTCTGTTCCTGTCATTTTTTTTAATTACCTGCTATTACAAAAGCTGAATATGCCCCATCAGTAGTTACGTCCACAACAACTCTTATTGCTTTTAAGGCAAGAAAGTTATCAAGCCACAAAAGAATTGAGGTATCACTATTTAAAGTTTTGGAAGCAACCCGGGTGGGATTGTTTGCGGTAGCATTTGCGACATTATCAATGATCATGTTTAACGCAACCCAATTAGTACCATCAATTGTTCCCTCAAAAGTGAATACTCCATTTCCCGAACTGATTGAAGCGGCTAATAATTGAATACCCACTCTTTTATATCCTTCTATGTTTACAGCCACTCCGTTTGTGTCCGCGACAACTGCGTCTAATGATATTTTTTCTTTAAATTGTGCCATTGTTTTAAAATAAATATTAATATAAATAATAATGCGACTTATTATTTTTTCTAAAGAGGGAAAAAATTTGTTTCCCTCTTTTCAAAATTCAACAAATCTAAATCTATGCGCCATCAGTTGATGCAGTGATATTAACATCAATAGAACTTTCTCCGTCCGCATTAACAATTCTAATCGGCTGGATAAATGCCATATCAGCCCCTACAAACGCCTCCGTTATATTGGCTGCGTCATCTTTAAGCATCGCAGCAATATTCGGTCCAACAAATCCTGTAGCGGTAGCAACCAATGTTACAACTACATCGGCGGCATTCACAGTTTTTAGGAAGTTGTTAGTTCCAAACCCGCCAATAACAAGATTAGTGGCAGCCGTGGTAACATTTTCTATGCAGGCAACTGCGAAATTACCATAGATATTAAAATTTCTGATAGTAATTCCGTCCCCGCCTACTATTGAAATTGCTGTATCCGCTCCGGCAGCGGCGGCTCCTCTATGAACCCAGCCATCAATCAACAACCGATCGGCGGCGGCGGTAGTAACAATGAAGTCAGTTGCTTGTCCGGTAACATCCCTGGTTTCAATATCAATCAACTTACAATCAGCGGCGGCAATATGAATTGGATTAGCCAAAGCGTCAATACCACCAGTAAAAAGAATATTTCTAATGGTAATATTGGCAGCGGCAACATCCATATCAGCGGCCGTAGCGGTTGTAAAATTAACAGTTGGCCTTAAACTTCCGCTTCCAATTCCAATAATATAAATTCCGGCAACATCCAGATCTAAACCACTGGCTCCTGTTACTGTTTCCGTGTGTCCAGGCATAACATAAATAATATCTCCCTGGTCAGCCGTACAAGCGCCGACTGCCGCGTCAATAGTGTTGTATACCGCGGCAACGGTAACTACACCATCACCTGACTTATAATCAGGATGATCCTCAACAAATTGCGCGTAGTTTGTGGCCGAAGTCGGTAAAACAAAGAATACCCGCCCTGACGATAATTGATTGCGAGAAGTAAATCTTGGATCTAACAGCGCCTCGCGTGTTGCCTCTCCAATTTTTTCTGGAAATTTTCCCATTTTTTTAGTTTTTCTCTGGTATGAAGTGTTCGCTACACTACCAGAGATTTAATTAATTGCGACTTTGCGACTTTTTGTTTATTTTAATTTTCTTTCCTAAAAAGGAATTTATCCAATAGCGTACCAGCTCAACTGTTCGTCCGTTACATTCACATCAGTATCAAGACCGATAATAAATGTATTAGCATCCACAGTGATTCCGTTAGAAGTAACCAGGGTTCTGGTACCGGCTGCTACTGTCTTAATTCCCTCAGCGTCTGCCATGCCCTCATACCATTCCATTTGATCGCGGCTGGTTTCGTTGCACACCCGGACATACTTTGCTTGAAAACCGAGAGTAATGGTAATAGCGGCCGCGGTACCGATAGTAATATAATTACCAACTACTACCTGGACTACACTAGCGGAATTTTTTGATTGTGATTGTGTAATGGCCATATTTTTTTATAACCTATTAACTAATTTAAGCTTATGCGACTCTTAAAAAGGTAACGCTTCTAAGACAGCGCTTCCTCGGTATTTTTGTTTCGATCGATAAGAAAAGGCTTCAATGCCTTGGCTTGTTGTTTTTGAGAATCCATAACAACCTCCGCGATCTGCTTTGGGACTGGACAATAAGTATTCTTTGGCAAATCAAGACGATAACCATTAAGATTAACAGACAACCTTATATCCGGATTTTCACCGTCTGCCAAAGGAATCATCACATTTACTTGTGGCTGTTTTAATAGCCCCTTTTTCATCCTATCTGCTTTAGAACCCGGAGCCGGATTACTTCTTGGATCCCCATATTTAAACGGACCTTTATCGTCTTTGCCGTATTGATACTGAAGAAGATAATCCTCATCCTCGTCTTTATCTTTATCCTTTTCACTGTCGTCCTCCTCATCCTTTTTTCCAGAATCAGAGCTTAAGCGCTCTGCATTGTCCTCATCTTCGTCCTCTTCTCCGTCACTGTCGTCCTCGTTTTTATCTTCATCCTCGTCTTTATCTTTATCCTCTTTAGCCTTTTCCTTCTCAACTTTTTTAAGAAGCTTTTCCAAATCTTTATTACTCGAGTTTCCCCCAGGAAGAGTAACATTAAGATTGGTAAGCGCTTCCTCTAATTGTTTTCTATTCAATTTAGCCATTTATTTTACTTTAAACTAAAATAATAATATTTTATGCGACTTTGAATTAAGAGGAGGTTAGTGAGATCATTAAATAAGACTATCTATAACCTCGTTTATGTTTATGTCTAATATCAAGCACTTACTCCATGCTCAACGCGCACTGCAAAATTCTCATTAAGAATTTTAGCAACAAAAGTTGCTTTCCAACCTGATGTTGATCTCTGGTCTAGCGGATCCCCGGTACCGGCTGACCCCAAAGGTTTAACAATATTTTTCATTGCTTCACCGGAAATTCTGGAAATTCCGTAGTAATCGGAAGCCAAAATCATTGTCCGGTGGACCGTAGTCAAAGAACCGGTAACAGTTGACGCGTTTGTTGTCATAACAAACCGAACTTCATCAAACGCTCCCACTTCACCATCCATAATATCCTTTTTGTTCGCGTACTCCTCAACCGGAATAAACCCGGTCTCATCTTTTAGATCAAAAAGAGTATTATGAGAAATAATACCGACAAAAGCGGCATTAATTGGAGAAGTATTAAATCCATCAGTGGCATTAACCATGCGAGTTATCTTGTCAGCATTATTACCCTGAAGAGTTCTAACTGCTTCACGAATTTCATTGCGAGTAAGTTTCATTGAAACAGTAACAGTATCAGTGGTAGTAGCAGTAGAAGCATACTGAATAGTTGTGCCTGCAACCATAACGTTCCGGCAAAGCTGATCTAGTGAATTACCAGCTTGCTGACCAAGTTTATCCGCAGTTTCCGTTAGAATAGGATCAAAGGTAGAAAACTGCAAAACATCAGTTATGATTATAAAATCACCATATTGAGCCACTGTCGCGGTTACGTCAGTAATTGATAACTGAGAACCAGATGGAGTGACACCCTCGCTTAGGGCTGTAGTAGCCGCTGCTAAAAGCGAATATCTGCGGAATTTAATAACTAGCGACTGATTTTTAGGGATATCCCTAACTTGCGCCCATCGTAAATGAACTAACAAGGGGCGTGCGGCTTTTAACATCGTTCTGTCGTAAAAATTATTTACGGCTGATGTTACTTGGGATGTAGTTGTATCTCCCATTTTTATTGTTTGCATGCCTTAAATAAAAGGCATCGCCATTTTAATGCAGAGGAATTGCGACATTGCCTCTGCTTATTTTTATTGGTCTTTTTTTAAGAACTTTCCAGTTCTTGCTTTGTGTTGAAGTTTTTCAAACTCCGCGTCATCCATACTATCAAGCTCCTCAACACTGGGAACATCTCCGGTACCGGTTTTCTTTGGTCTAATACTTCGGCCACCGCTTTTTGTGTGACCTGCTTCAGTATCGGCTATTTTCTTCTTTTCAGCGCCTATAGCTTGGGCATCCCCAAACGCTAGGTGTCTATAGATAGCCAATGGTGGCACTTGACTCCAACTTTCATGCTTCATAAAAGCACGGATCCGCTTCTCATATTTTTTAGCGGTTGGTTCAGATACGAGCAGTTCATTAAGCTCATCTTGATCCGCTTTTGCGCCTAAACTCTTTACGATCGGATCTATCTGCTTTTTTACCTCTTCTGCTACAGATTCTCCGGTTTCTTCTTCCTCCTCTTCTTCTCCTCCTTCCTCCTCATCATCATCTTTTTTTCTTAACTTTTTAATAGTCTCAGTTTTGCGCTTTATAATGTGATGAGCGGCGCTGCGCCTAACCGGTATTTCCGGCTCGTCAGTGTCCTCATCTTTTTCTTTTCCTTCCTCCTCCTCATCTTCTTCGTCATCCTCGCCCTCTGTATCTGCCTCTTTTTCTATTTTTTTAGGTGGTTTTTCTCCACCCTCGCCTTCGCCCTCTGGCTTAATAGGAGTGCCATCCTCATTAAGCTCTTGGTCGTCGGCGGTTGTTGTTTCTGCCATAATATTTTTTTGGATTAAATTGGCTTTTACGAAATGGCGAAAACGTTCAAGCCAAAAGGTTTATAAGTAAGTCCGGACAAGGACTTATCAGAAACGGCGCGTAGTGCCATGATGTATTGGCCTACGCCGAGAATACATCCGCACCGCCTCTGATAAATCCTTATCCCTCTAGATTTAATCGTATGGGTCAAAGTCCTTGTCTTTATTATCTGGATTCTTCATCCAAACAATTAAGCTCCCAGGAAGATTTGACAATTTATCAAGGTACTTAATTTTTGCTTTTGATAATTCACTTTCAAGCTTATATCGATCGGCTGGTAGATCTTTGAAATCATCACTGTCGGATATATTCCGTAAATTTTCCTTGCACTTTTCCAGGGCAACTAACATCAGCCGCCAAAAATCAGAGTCCTGCCCTAGACGCAAAATTTCCTGTGATGTGGCTTCTTGTGCTTGTTTATTTTCAGACATAAAATTATTGTGTTACTCTACTTGATTCCACTTTTTCAGCGGTTTTTTCTTTTATTTGTTCTCCCTGGCCCGGGACTTGAAATTGCGGTGATTCCGGTGGCGCGAAAAGTTCCGGGCGGTCTCTTTTTATTACCATTAATCGTTTATGCGCTCTTACATGTGCTAAGGAATAAGAATTTTGATTTGCTTTTACATGTATTTCGAGATGAGCCAGGTGGTCATCATTAATACTGATATTTGGCATTTTGTTTAAATTAATCAGTTCATTTTCGTCCTCTGCCTGTAATTCATCCACTGTAGGAGGAAAGGTTAGATCAAGTTCTTCCTTGGTCATTCCCTGTAATTTACCCATCCGTCTTTGGATAAATCTACGATTATTATCCGGATCTTGTAAGGCTAAGGCAGCAAAATTACCATAACTATGCTGTTCTCTCATTCTTTTGGTTTCCGAGATAACTCTTGATTCTATCTTTACATCAGGATCAACTTGAGAAACAATATTATCCCTCAAAAGCGGCCGCCATGTCGGGGCCATAGCTCCCTGAATACGAATTATTTTCTCATCAATTTTATTTTTAAAATGCTTCTTATATAATCTATACCACTGTCGCCAAAAATCAGCTTCACTCCAGCCATAGACCTTAGCACTCATATTAAAGCGCTTATTGCCCGCGGCCGCGGCTAGTTCCTGTTCCCCTAAAGTAGTCTGTCCTTTTGATTGTATTCCCTGTCTGAGTTCTGTGGCTGCTGTGGCCCGCTGGGCGCCGGTGTCAAGCATATCCATAATAATATTGACATATTGGTGAGCGGTTGCTTTTTGAATCGGAGCAATAGCATTATCAACCCGGCCGTCTACGCCTACGAATTTATTTATACGGAAATTAAGATCGTTTTTATTTTTAATTCTATTTTGGTCAAATAAATAACTCGGGGTAACATCAGATTTAGCGCTTTGTAACCCTATATTTGTAAGAACGGCCCGGGCCCTTTGTTTGTCTTCAGTAAGATCGGGAATAGATACGCCATCCCAATCATGAGCCATAGGATATAAAGCCCGGTCAATTATCGGCCATCTGTTTCCATAATCCAACCTGGTTAAACGAACAAGAACAGACCTGTTATTTCCCAGGGTTACTAAATATTTTTTGCCTTTAATGGTAGTAAACCAATCAAGCAAACGAAATTCATAATTATTATGTTTCCCTAAAGCCTCTTCTTTTTTGTCAAAATTTTCCAAACCCTGCGCTTCCCTTCTGGCTGACCGGGCATCGTCTATTGTAGAATTTGTTTCTTTATCTTTTTTAAGCGCTTCTATATTAAAATACCCGGGTAATGCTTTAAGTTCATAATAAGTCGCTCCCATTTCCCTGCCGCCAAATCTCATTCCGCCCTTTCCTCTCATATCTCCATTAACGCTCGTTGCTCTGGGATCTCTTATCCAGGTAATAGCGTCAATAACTTCCGGTACCGGGGACATAATTCCCACTTTACGCTCAAAGTCCATCATCATAAGAAGACCTCTGCCAAAAAATTCCGCGTCCCAATTCCACTCATAATCAAGTTTTGCTTTACCCATGATGTCATAATCAAACTCTGATAAAGCATTAAGGTTGCTTTCTACATCCTCGTCTCCCTGGCCTCCCCTGCCCTCCCATTGAGCCATTAAACGATCATCATACAATTCTGAATGAATAGTATTAAAGACGGTAAACATTAAATTATCACCTACCGCTTTGGAATCTCTCCGCTGGTTGTTATAAAGTTTAAGCCGGGCTAAATTTACCTTCCGCTTTGCTTCGTTGTGCGGATAAGCTACCTGATATTCTTCATCTACCTGATTAACGATTCTTTTTTGTAGTTTCTCCGGGATTTTCTTCGTCACTATTTTTTCGTTTTCAACCACTTCCCTTTCTATTTCTTGATAGACTATTTTTTCCGCTTTTGTTGTTTTTGCTGCTGCCATTTTAATCATGATATGGCTTTTCACCGTCTTTCATCTTGACGATTTTGCCATGTCTTAAACAAACATAATAAGGGCCGTCTGCTGTTTCACGTGTCTGCCATAAACATTTTTCCTTAGCAGACCCTTTTAAATTTGTTTTTTTAATTTCATTGCGACGCTTAGTTTTATACCCGGGCTTGCCGATCTCATCAATTGTTTTTATTGCCCCTGATAAGACTAACTTTTCTCCCTCTTCAAGCTGTTGTTTGGTGTAGAGAGAGCTTAACCTTAAAAATACTAATATCCTTTTATAAAAGCTTGGTTTTAATGTAACGTGGTCTTGGTGTATATCTCCCTCATTATTGGCAAAAAGATATTGAAATATATAGCCGAATTGCATAACATAAATACTATAATTGCAATATTCCATTTTTCTAAGACAGATAATTTTCATTTTATTTGTTTGCGTCAGCTAATTGTTTACCCTGCTCTTCGCCGAACTCTTTGTCAGACATTTCATTGATGGACTTTTTGACTATTGGTTTATAAGCAACAATATCAAAGTCGCCGTGAGAGCCTTTCTTATCCGATCGTTTACTTTTCATTTCCACATCAATAACTAATCTGTATTTTCCCTCTACGTCCCATCCTTTGATTTCTGGGACTTGTTTATCATCCAATCTAAAAGAAGGTGGATAAATACTCGGACTCTTTTCATCCATCATTGATTCTTCTCGTTTTGATGGTTTACTAACCGGTATTGTTTTTAATTTAAGTTTGTTAACTGGCATTTATTTTAAATAAGTTTTTAAATAATCTACGGATCCTATTAGATAATTTCATTTCTTCTTTCTTAAGCTCTTTATTAACTTTCTTCTGCATTTTTATTTTATTGATCCTTCCAGCTTCCTTGTTTAAAATGTGGGTCTTGCGCCTGGCTTTATCCTTGCGTATTTTATTATGTTGTTTTTTTTGACTTGGTTGGCTCATAAATTTTCTTATTAAAAATAAGGATCAAATTCATTATCAGCTGCGCCGCCGGCACTGGCCGGGATTGATGTTGATCTTCTTAATTGATACGGAACGAATGGCGTAGGATAAATTATTAATCTATGTAAATTTTCTACTTGATGATCATTGATGTCCTTAGGCCTGGCATTGGGTTGTTTTTCGTCTTTACTGGTTCCTTTCCATTCAGACCAGACATATTCCTCTAGTTGTTTTATTGTTACCGGGCAAGTATCAAAAATATATATTTCAGGATGGATAACCATTAAGCCTTTCTTTTTCTGAAAGGAAAGGGCTTCGTCTGTTTTTTTAATACAGCCCATTAAGTCCTTGCTGCCTTTTATAAAGTTAAAGCCTTTATCAAAGAACTGCGCGCCAACACTCTTTTCTTTTTGGTGTTGGTCATCATTATAAGCTGAGGGATCAATAATCCGGGTTTCAATTCTCATGTTCATGCTTGATTCATAAGCCTTCATTCTTTCCCCCATTCTCTTGACTGCTTTTTCGTCAACCCCCTCGTGGATAATCTCTCCAGTGATATAACATTGTCCGTTTTTCCTAACCGCCATATAGAGCGTATGATCCGCTGTCCTGGGATGTGGATCTAAGGCCTGATAAACGGTAAAATCTCTCTCATTTAAAGGAAAAGGTTTAATAACGTGAATTTTACGGCTAAATCCTTTATGGACCCGGCCTATTAAATGACCAAATTTTCCAAAGACTCTGGCTTCTTTTTCGTCTTCCGGATAAGAATCAGCTATTCTTTTAATGTGCTTATGTTTAAAAAATCCTCTTACGCCATGAAGTTGGCAGTTGTCTTCCATTTCAGCTTCCACATAATCAGCTTCTCCGGTTTCTATATGTTCATCCATCCAATTCTTGATCCAGGCGGAATATGATAAAGGTGTAAATGTCCAAAACATTATCATTCCCATCCTGCCCCTGGCTATTGTGGCTAAGAATCTGTCTTTAGGCATCGGCTCATCTATCCAAACGAATCCCAGATCAACTGACTCAAATTCTTTAGCGTCCTGCTCGGTACTCATTATGTCAATGGTCCAGCCTGTTTTCGTTCTTATTTTGCAAACGTAATTTTTTCCCTCTTTTGCTGTTTCAAAATTAGCTTGAGGTATCTTCTTTGATTCGTTGGCCGGAAACCATTTTTCAAGCTCAGGGATTATCTTTTCTTTTATGGTGGTAGGATCAGAAATTATCCGGCCTTTTTTTATATAAGGAAATTCCTGGAATAAAGGATGCTCAAACCATTCATTTTGGACTCCAAAAACGATATTTGTTACCATGTTCGCGCCTGTAGAGGTCTTAGACGTTCCATTGGCGCCGATAAACATATTAACGAACTTTTCATCGCTTCCTACCAGTTTAATAAACTCTTCCGCTTTTCCGTTTGGTACAAATGTTTGGGCTTTATTATTTTCTTTTCTTCTTTGTTTTTCCCGCAATAGCTCCGAGAGCCTCTGAAATTGCTCCGGCGATTTCTCCTTCAATGTCTTCATTGCTAAGTTCCCCAAGCTTATGGTTGACGGTGATTTCGCCATACTTTTTCTTTAGTTTATAAGCCATGTCCAGCGCCGCTTTGATTGCCTGTGTATCTAATATTGGAAAGTACGCTCGCTTCCAGCTTTCGTATTTTGATATTTTTATTATCTGGAAGCCAAACCTCTCAATGATTTCTGTGATTTCCTTATCCTTCATGCTCTTGGGAAATATTTGAAAATCAATTGCTTTTTTGTTCAAAAGTTTCTCGTGCATGTTCACGAGTTTCTTATCTGACAACTTTTCTTCCATTAACCGGTTCCAGCTATCAGTATCTTTAAGATGGCCTGAATTAATATAACTTTCAGAGTAACCTAGATCAATTAATGCCCTCCTGATTTTTTCCGTATTTCCGATATTCTCCGTTATTATTTTGAGGGCTAATTTATGCCTCTCTAGCGAGGTTGGTTTCTTTTTAACTGTCTTATTTTTGGTTGGTTTCTTTTTTACTACTTTAGCCATATATTTGCCAATTTAAGCTAAAAAACAAGGCCATATAAGCCGTTTTAAGCTTTCTTAAGGTCCTTGGGTACGTCTTTCTTTTTGGATTTTTTATCCTTTTCAAGCGTGTCTTTTTTGTACTTTTTTTCTTCCACCAATAATTGATCGTATTTTTTCACTAATTTCTTCTCTTGCGCGCCGGTTCCCAGGGTATCAAAATCTTCAATATCAAACGCCACAGCTCGACCCTCTGTGTCTTTTAAAATAATTCTAAATATATTTGTTGATTTATTTTTTGGCATGTTGTTCACAAGTTTTGATTGTTTTCCAGACAAAATATCCGGAAGCTTTATCAACGACTTCTTGTTTTTCACAACCGCAAAGCACTATCATATTCGGCTTTGGCGGCCGGGCGACAAATACTTTTTTATTGTAGGTTTTGGACATAAGAAATGTTTTTACGATCTCTATAGGGTCCCCCCGGGTTTCCGCCCCGGAAGGTTTTTCTCCAGATGGAGTGTCGCGCCTTCTGGTTTGGATTTCCCTCGACCTGTTATAGGGGGAATCCTAGAAAAATTATAAAGCAATAAAAAAAAGGCCACTGGCCAACATAATAAAAATATGTTGATCAATGGCCTTCCTTTGTCGGTCAGACCTATGCCCGCGTAGAGAGGGCTATTAAGTTGTTAATCTAATTTTTTTGGTTGATTCTTCAATATCGGTTGGTTGTCCTCTGGCAATAACAATAGTAATTCTGCCAAAATTCAAATCCCTAATATATTTAATTAATTTTATCTCTGTTTTGGTTAACTCCTTTATGCTCATAATATAGCAAATAAGACAAATATTGTCAATATTAATTTAAGATTTAGCTGCCTTGGATTTAATTTTATTAAGTTTACTAATAACATTATCAATTTCAGATATTGGTATTCCCACCCAATATCCATATGTAGTAACTTCGAGATTCTTTAATTGACCATTTGGCAACTCACAAACACTGGTTATATCCGGACTTGTTTCACTTTGAATTTGTCTGACCTTGCCACCCATTCTTTTACATTTTTCTCCGTCTAATCCATCTGTAAATCTTTTTATCCCAATAGTAACAATATCACCCATTCCTTCATAAAAAGAACTAAGCGCACCTTTCTTCTCTTTTTTTATAATAATTATTGGTTCTTTAAATTTCATTTATTTTTTTGGTAATTTAATAATAATGTCCTTTTTTGCGTAGTGTATTTTTGTGGCACTTTTAAGGTAAGAAAGCATTTCTTCCGTTTGTCTTTTGCATGGGTTTTCTTTACAAAAACAAATTTTCATTTATTTTTTAACTAATTTTTTAAATTTCTCAACTACTTTTTTAACTATCTCTTTTTCTTTTGCGGTCCCGACTTTATCAAACGCATAAAGGATGTGCGCGACAATTTCCTCAACTGATTTACGTGGTACGCCCATAGGAATTTCCTCTAACGAATCCTTTGATATATTTTTTACCGCTTCAAAAAGTTTATCTCCTATTTCCTCACCCTTTTTTGTAGGAACAATAACTTTAGGTTCCTGCTGTATCATCTGATCAGCCTCTACACTAATCATCATAACCGGTATTTTATAATCATCCGGTTTTAAGTTAATACTTAAAAGAGATTGTTTGGCGGCTAAAATCGCGTCTCCTTGACTATAGGCAGCTGATAAGGTTAAGGAGAGTTTATGATCGTTAAGAAAATCTAACGGTACATCGCGCTTAAAAGAAAGTAAGGCAAAAACTTTTAACTTTTGCGTCATTTCTAACGGAAGCGAATTTGAATGACTTGTTTGTGGTGGTGGTGTTGATTTAATTTCTGGCATAATTTTATTTTAATAAATTAGAATTTTCGTAGATGTT
>JAGLNE010000072.1 GCA_023139655.1 Candidatus Parcubacteria bacterium | reverse complement strand
AATAGAAAGCAGAAAGCAGAAAACAGAAAACAGAATATTAACACATCCTTACCTGCTAACTTTAGATAAAATAAAACCCAAAGTCTGGGCTTTTTTGTATTACTATTATAGTTTAAAGTAAATTTAAAAAAATTGCAAGGGTTAGCGAAAACAATTATTCATTATTTTAAAATATACTCAGCAATAATTTTTCTGCTTTTCTGAGCACATACCACATTACATTCAAGAAGGACGATCTTTTTTACCTCCATGGTGCCAATTTTGACATCTTCTAATTCCTTTACTTTCTTAATAAACTTTTCTGACAATGGTTTCTGAAAACGGCAGAGGCTTATATTGTGAAAAAAAACATCATCTCTAATATACTTTTTATTATCCGGTACTCCCACTTCCTTTAAGGCCGTATCTAATTCTACTACTATATTGTGAAATTCTTTACTAGAATAACCCATAATGGACAAACTGGTAGGAAAAACGGTAAGTCCCGCAATGTCTATAATAAAAGATTTTTTATTTTTTAAAACCTTGTCAAAGGCTATTTTAGCATTGTTAATATCATCAAGATTGTATTGTGAAGGAGGACTAATTGTTTTAACATTCTTTATTGTTGTGTGAAGTGTGTCTTTAGAAAAATAGTAATGCCCTGGCTCTATTTGTTTTAAGGGAGTAATAATATTTTCCTCTATTTTCTGAACTATTTTCTCTGGCAAAAAAACCAATGATGTTATACCAACAACCTTGTCATTCTCATAATCATCCATCATTTCAACAATGGTAGACTTATTATATTTATCGCCTGTTAATTCTTTCTTTAATTCCTGAACTAATAATTTCTGTTTATTTAAATAGTCGTTAATCATAATTTTAATTTATTCACATTGGCGGCTAAAGCCGCACTAACCCGGACTAAAGTCCGGTGGAAAACTACTTCCCATGGCATTTCTTATACTTTTTTCCGCTTCCACATGGGCAAGGGTCGTTACGACCGACTTTATTACCACTAGCGTCTTTAGCTTTCTCCCGGACCTTATCTCCGGTTTCTTCCCGGCTTTTAGCTTCCGCGGTCATTGGGCTGGCGTTAGCGGCTTGTTTAAAACCGGAAAATGAAGCGGTTTTATCACTCATTACTTTGGCCGGGGCGCTAAAATTCTGCGCCCGATCCGAAATGCTCGGGGCGCTAAACATACTCTTTTCGGCGGTCTGAATCGCGCCGACTTTAAATATTGAGTACACCACTTCTTTTTGAATAAAGCTTTGCAGTTCATTATAAAGCCGGTACGCTTCTTTTTTGTATTCAACCAACGGATCGCGCTGGCCATAACCGCGCAGGCCAATCCCCTGCCGCACGCTAGACATCGCCTCCAAATGCTCAATCCAAAGCGTATCAATTGAACGAAGCAAAACCGCTTTTTCCAACTCCAGCCAATTCACATCCATTTCCTTGGCCTTATCCTCTATTTCTCTATATTTTTTCTGAGCCAATGAATTTAAATGCTCAATAATGGCGGTTCTAGCCATGGCTTTATCCAGTTTATGATTATCATTCTTGGTAAATTCATTTAAATCAGTTTGCAGTTTCTCGTTAACCGGAAATATAGTTGAACATACCTGATAAATCTCTTCCAGATTCCAATCTTTGGCCTGTTCCGCGGCCGTATGAAAACTCACCACCTGCTCAATCTCATTTTCAACATCTTGCAAAATAATATCGGATAAACTTTTGTTGTCATCGCGAGGAGTCCGGCTTGCCGGAGGACGAAGCGATCCCGTCTTTAAATCTCCCTCTGTGGATGACGAGATTGCTTCGTCAGTCTCCGACTCTGTCGGTGACTGACTCGCAATGACAGTGCTACTGTCTGTTGTCTGTTTTCTATTTTCTGCTATCTCATCAGCTATCTTTAAAATCTGCTTCCTTTTCCCATATATTGCCTCCCGATGTTTATTGATCACATCGTCATATTCCACCAAATGCTTGCGAATATCAAAATTGTTCCCTTCTACTTTGGTCTGGGCAGTTTCAATTGACTTGGATATAAATTTATTCTCGATCGGCATATCTTCCGGTACTTTAAGGGTGGTCATTATATTCTTCATCCTGTCTCCGCCAAATATCCGCATTAGATCGTCGTCCATGGAAACATAAAATCGGCTCTCGCCCGCGTCCCCTTGCCGACCGGCCCGGCCGCGTAACTGGTTATCGATCCGCCTGGCTTCATGACGCTCGGTGCCGATCATAAATAGCCCACCGCTCTTAATAACTTTTTCATGCTCTATTTTCCAATCCTTGTATTCGGGTGAATCCTTGGCTGGAGTCTGACCGCCGAGCATAATGTCAACTCCGCGTCCGGCCATATTGGTCGCGATGGTGATAGCGCCCGGTTTGCCGGCGTCGGAAATTATCCGCGCTTCTTTCAAATGATTCTTGGCATTAAGTATCTGGGGTTTAAGGCCCGCTCGCTCCATCATGTTAAGCAACATTTCAAGTTTTTCAATTGATATTGTCCCGACCAGTACCGGTTGGCCCGCCTGACTCCGCTTTTTAACTTCCTCGATCACTGCCTTATACTTACCCTGCTCTGTTTGATAAATTAAATCATTATTGTCTTTCCTAACAAGGTCCCGGTGTGTAGGAACAATCACGGTTTCCAGAGAATAAATCTTAGCAAACTCTTCCGCTTCGGTTACAGCCGTACCGGTCATACCAGAGAGTTTTTCGTACATGCGAAAAAAATTCTGAAAGGTAATCGTGGCCAGCGTCTGGGATTCGCGCTGAATTGTCGCCCCTTCCTTGGCCTCAATCGCCTGATGCAAGCCCTCGGAATAGCGCCGGCCCTGCATTAAACGGCCGGTAAATTCATCCACGATTATTACTTCACCATCTTTCACTACATAATCCCGGTCCAGCTTAAAGAGAGCATGAGCCTTAAGCGCTTGCTCAATATGGTGCACTTCCCTAATACCGCGCTCAGTATAAATATTATCCACGCCCAGCCATTTTTCCATTTTTTGGATGCCGGAATCAGTCAATGTAGCGGCTTTCATTTTCTCATCCACATTATAATCCCCATTATCCGGCTGTTCCTGGTCTTTCTGTCCAATATTCATCAATTTAGAGTCTGTTTGAGGGGTTGAAGATTTATTTTCCTTAAGACGTCTCACTAATTGGGCAAATTGGATATATTTATCGGTTGATTCTTCGGCCGGAGCGGAAATGATCAATGGCGTTCTGGCTTCATCAATTAAAATTGAGTCAATCTCATCAACAATCGCGTAATGCAAATCGCGCTGAGCCATTTGCTCCAGGTTTTGCACCATGTTATCGCGCAAATAATCAAAACCAAATTCATTATTAGTGCCGTAGGTAATGTCAGCTCCATAAGCTTCGGCCCTCGTCACCGGACGGAAATGCTTTAACCGATCATCGTACTGGGAATCATCCGTGTATTCCGGGTCATAGCGCAAACCGGTTTCATGGATTATCACACCAGTGCTAAGACCCAGGAAATGATAAACCGGGGCCATCCAGCCGGCGCCGATTTGGGCCAAATAATCGTTAACCGTGATCAAATGAGCGCCCTTGCCCGCAAGCGCGTTTAAATAAAGCGGCAAAGTCGCTACCAAAGTTTTCCCTTCCCCGGTTTTCATCTCTCCGATCCGGCCTTGGTGCAGTACCATGCCGCCGATCAGCTGAACGTCATAATGGCGCTGCCCCAAAACTCTTTTCGCCGCCTCTCGGACCAGGGCAAAGGCTTTGGGTAAATTCTTTTCTAAACTATTAGCCAATTCGTCACCCTCTAAATCTTTTAACTCATCCCGTAGTTTATTACTTTCAACTTTAAACTTTTTACTTTCTAACTTGGCGAAGCCCGGTTCCAGCTTATTTATCTCATCAACAATCAACCTTAATTCCTTAAGGGTTCTTTCATTGGGGTCGCCAAACATTTTATTTAAAAAACTCATATATTTATTTTCCGTATATGTAATTACATATGTAATTACAT
>JAGLNE010000071.1 GCA_023139655.1 Candidatus Parcubacteria bacterium | reverse complement strand
CTTGATATTAACCCGGCTGATATGGGTTATGTTATCGGTCGTCGCGGTCAAACCGCTCAAGCAATTCGCACTTTGCTCAAAATTGTTGGCGCTAAAAACAACGCCCGGGTGAATTTGAAAATCACCGAGCCAGAAGGATCTACAAGAGGTCCTCGCCCAACAAGCACTGACGCCGAGATTGACACTTCGAGTGTTGATGATTTGAAAATCTAAATAAAAAACAAATTTTATTTATAGCACGGAGCCACACCGAAGCAGGAGTGGCTCTTTGTGCGTATTAAACAAATTTTCTCACAACTCGCAACTCATATCTCATAGCTTAAATACTTTTTTATATGAGATACAAGCTGCGAGATACGAGCTATGAGGTTTCATATAATAACAATCTTCCCTGAAATTTTTGACTCTTACTTTAATGAGAGCATTATTAAGCGTGCGCAAAAGAAGGAAAAAATTAAAATTAAAATTTACAATTTACGCGATTGGACAACTGACAAACATAAAACCGTGGATGACACACCTTATGGCGGCGGCGCGGGAATGATTATGAAAGTGGATATATTATATAAAGCCATTACTGATATTAAATCACAAATTGAGAAAACAAGGAACAAAGAACAAGGAACAAAGAACAAAAAAGTTTCGACTACCCACTACACACCACCTACTACCATGCTTACAAGCGCCAAAGGTAAAAAATGGAGTCAATCTGAAGCGCAGAAACACCTTAAATTAAGCGATATTATAATCATTTGTGGTAGATATGAGGGGGTGGATGAACGGATCTTGAATTTTGTGGATGAAGAAATCTCAATTGGCGACTATGTCCTAACCGGCGGAGAAATACCGGCTATGGCCATAGTTGACTCAATAACCCGCTTAATCCCTGGTGTTTTAGGAAATCCAGATTCAATAATAGATGAAAGCCATTCAACACCAAATGATCCGAGCTGCGAGTTACGAGCTGCGAGATTAGAGTATCCGCAATATACCCGGCCGGAAGTGTTTATTGACGATCAGAATAAAAAGCATAAAATCCCGAATATACTTTTATCTGGAAATCATGCAGAAATTGAGAAATGGAAGGAGAAGCAAAAAAAATAATATAATTAACAACAAAAAAACCTCAACTCTTAAGCCGAGGTTTTTGTTATTCAAAAATTCTACTAAACTCTAAAGTAGTTATCAACCGCGAATTTAAACTGCTCAACAAACAATTCCTTAAAATACAAAGCACTGTTCTGCTCATAGAATAAAAGTACAGCTTTTTTGTATTCATAATCGCCAATACTGCGGAAAGATAGGGGGCAATAGCCATGCGCCAATAAAACCGCGTTGCCAACCATTCTGGACGTTCTCTTGTTGCCATCATTAAATGGCTGAATATAAGCAATTAATAAATTTGTAAGTATGGCTTTTTCAAACACGCTGCTGGTTTTATTTATCAATTCAACGGCTTCATCTAATGCTTCAGCTAACTTTTGGTGTATTGATATTGGCCGGTACTTTGTCCCGGTAATTCCAACTAATTTTTTTCTTATCCCTTCACCCACGCCAAGCTCTTTGATTATCATCGCATGAAGGTTAATAATTTTATCAACATCAAGCACTTTAAACTCTTTTTTATTGGCAAAAACATAATCAATCGCTCTTTTTTGATTTAGAATCATCATTGCTTCAAATTTGCTATGGCCCGGTGCTTCGCGATTTTCTTTTATTAAAAATTCCGTATCCAAAAGCGAATAAGTGTTGCCCTCAATATGTGAAGACTTCCAGACAAACTCAATTGTCAGACGCTCAGTTTCTTTTTGAAAAATGACTGGCAAAATATCAACTAGTCGTTTTTGATATTTTGAATTAAGCTTTTTTAATTCTTCTTTTTCGTTTTTGTTAAACAAAAATTTGTAAGACTCAAAAATATCAAAATTAAAATTTTCAAACCGTATTTTTCTTTCATCCGGACCTGTTTCAAAATAATTTTGCGGATCAAAATAATGCAGCCATTGATTTTCTCCCGGCAAGTATCGCACTCCCCGGCCCTGGCCAGACCGAAATATAAAACCTTTTTGCAATAAAATATCCAAATCCCGTATTATTGTTAATCTTCTTAATTCTTTTTCGTTTTGCTTATTAATTTCACTAAGAATTTCTTTTGTACTTACTCCCTTATTGTTTTGAATAAATTGCAGGATTAATTTTTGCCGGCTACTTAAATTTCCCATATAATTGTATCATTTTTATACTCTAATTGTATCATTTATGCCACAATTAATCAAGTATTTTGCTACTTTTACTCAATATTAGCCACTATAATTGTATCATTTTAAAAATCCAAATAATTTTTTGGAGTAATATTTCTATTACACTCCTTAAAATAAATCAATTTCAAGGAGTCATACTCCTTGAAATAGTAAAATAAAAAAAAGCTGGCCCTGTATAAGCGGTCAGCTGTTTTGTTATGATTTTATTTAGGAAACAAAATCAAAATAATTCTTTTGGTTAATTAGTTCAAATTCGCTATTTTCATATTTCTCTCAAATGCAAGAATTTATATAAATTTGTGTATTTAATTTGTTAGATTGTAAAGCGTTGTTTAC
>JAGLNE010000070.1 GCA_023139655.1 Candidatus Parcubacteria bacterium | reverse complement strand
AAATTGGCTATGAAAATTTCGCGACCGGCACAATTGAAGTAAAGCACCCCTTAGGCGACGCTGGCAGTGACCGAGCTCTCTTTCAAAGAGAAACGACCTCCGAATATATTGATAACGCCCTGCAAAACTCCATAACTGACCAAGGAATGAAAAAAATAAGCACTACAGTATTTTATATGAACCCTGTTTCAAAAATTGAGAATTCCTATAATATAACAACAATTTTAACCAATAGATAAATGACATTGATCAAACAGCGACAAGGCTTTACTCTGTTAGAAGTTATAACCGGTCTATCTCTTTTTTTATTGGTTATATTACTGGTTGGCTCAATGTTTATTTTGGCTCAAAGAACCTACACTAAGGGTACAAACCAAAATGAATTAACCCAAAATGCCCGGGTTTGTTTTGACCGCCTTTCGCGTGAACTACGTCAAGCCGAAGAATTAATTACTGACGTAAGCGCAACCACCTCTGAGATATTTTTCCAAGATGGGCATAATTCAGATGAAATTTCCTATATAAAATACAACCTAGAGGATGAACAATTATACCGCACTCATAAAGCCTATTATTTCCCGGCTGATCCCAGTATTTATGTGTATCATAGCAGTATAGATGAATTCGGCACTCCAGCGGCTTCCACTACTCTTTCCTCCCGGGTAATAGGTGAATATTTTTCCAATATTAATTTTCAAGGTGATGATGGCCTGATAAACATCATTATAAACTTAAGTAAAGCCAACGTTGATCTGCAAATAAGCTCTAAAGTATATATAAGAAATTATTAAGCCTATGCAATACAACGCCAAAAATCAATCAGGGGTAGTTATCATACTGATCATTTTGATAATTTCATTATTACTTCTTTTAGGTTTGTTCTTTTTAAGCATCTCCATGACCGAACAACTAATTGCCAAAAGCCAAGCCTCTGGAGTTAATTCGTATTATCTGGCAGAAGCAGGAATCAACGAAATGATCTGGCTGATGGTTAATAATCCTTTATACGAAAATAATTTTATGTATAATGATAACTGGTCAACCAGCACCACCCGCCTTGACCCCTTTGGCGCCGGTTCCGGCTCATATACCGTGATTGCCAGTAACACCAGCGCCGCCCACTGTGAAATCATCGCTACCGGTCTTTATGACGTCGGTGGCGGAAATTACTCACAACGAATTCTTAAAACCGATCTTTTCCGCGCAGTCGGCACCTCTACCTCCGTAATTGGAGATAATGCCGGCTACGCTGACGGTAACATCACTGTTACTAACAGTTATGTTAATTTTTTAAATGGCAGCGCTCATTCAAATAATACTTTTGACGTAAATAACCAAAATGTGCAAATAATGGTTAACAGCGATCTGCGCGCGGTTGGTAATTATCTGGAGCATAGCAACGCCAGCACCACGATCAGTGGCTGGATCTACGCGGCGAATTGGGCGTCTTACGCCAACGGTACCGGCACCATACCGGCAATGATCATGCCGGCAGTAGATTTCAATTCATCTGACCCGAGTTCATACAAAAATCAGGCTATCAGTTCCGGCAGCTACTATACTGAATCAGATTTTGATGACGAGCTATGTAGCAACATGGGCGGTTCAATAGTGCTGACAAAAAAAGTTACCTATATAGGAGGCGGTGTCAGCCTTAACGGCCCGATTGAGTTAAAATACCCCCCAACGGGCGGAATTTTGGTGGTGGAAGACGATTTTATAGTCGGAGCAAAATCCTATAAAAAATGCGGAGTTAACATGTATGGAAAACCTGATATTACATTTAACTATGTCGCTGGAAAACCATCCGGCATATTAGTTGGTAAGAAGGTGCGCTTCTTGGCGAATACCGGGCATGTCTATGTTGAGGGGATTATATATTCTAACGCGGAAATGGACATTTCCAGCCTGGATACGACCACATCTTCATTCTATGTAAAGGGTGGGGCAATAGGACAAAAATTTGATATTGATTCATGCTATGGCTGGCTTACAATAGAACATGACGTTAATGTTTTAGTTGACACTCTGGGACCGGCCTCCTCTTCTCCCACGATAATTATTGAGCATTGGGAGGAAGAATACTAATGACGCGCTATAGTTTAATATAAGATAATAACATTTATTCGCATGTGCCCCATTCGCCTGTCCTGAGCTTGTTAAAGGGTGGCGGGGCTTTGCCGAAGGCAAATAACTATGTTTACTTCCAGTCATAAAGCTCCGGCCCTTGGCCTTGATATATCCGATTCATCCTTAAAGATCGCCCAGCTTAAACGCTCGCGCGACAGTATTAAGGTACAGGCCCTAGGTCACAAAACGCTGGAAAAAGGAATAATTGAGAATGGCGTAATAAAGCAACCGGAAACTCTAATAAAAAAAATCGATAAACTTATTACCAAGCCAAATTTTGGCCGGGTTGCTTCAAGGGAAGTAGTCGCTTGCCTACCAAAAGACAAAACCTTTATCAAGCTGATTGACGTAAATAAAACACCAAATAATTTGGCGGACATAATGGAAAATGAAATTGAAAAACATATCCCCTTGTCTGGCAAGGAAATGTACTACGACTATCAAGTAGTTGGCGAACACCGATCAACCCATAATATCTTAATCGGCGCGGCGCCAAAAAATATCGTCAATCAATATATTGATGTGTTAAGTAAGGCTAAGCTCTCTGTAGTCGCCCTAGAAATTGAATCAACCGCTATTGCCAGAACTTTACTTAAAGAGGAAGTAAAAAAATTCCACGGTCCCTTGGATAAAAATTACTGCGTTATAGACATTGGTGCTAAAAATTCACAAATGTTTATTTATTCACGCGGCACTATTGTAATGTCTGTCAGTATCCCTATTTCCAGCCAGGAAACTACCGACGAAATAGCCAAAACATTAGATATTAAAAAAGACCAGGCAGAAAAAGCAAAGATTGTCTGCGGGCTTGATAAGTCTATGGCTCACGGAATAGTCCATGATATTTTGCTTGTAACCATTGAAAAAATAATCAACCGCCTCCAGACCGGGCTGGACTTCTACTATAATCATTATGACGAACGAGGAGAAATTACTAAAATCATATTAACCGGTGGTGGTGCTAACATCAAAAATTTAGATAGATTATTTACTGAAAAGTTAAATTTGCCCACTGAGTCAGGGAACATTTTTACGCATTTGAACGAAAGCAGAGAAAAATTTTCAAAGAACCTTATTGTCGCTCCAAACATTAAATCAAACGACAAAAAGAAAAAGGGGGGAAATCCAGAAATATCCGAACCGCAAAACAATGAACTTGTTTACACTACCGTCATTGGTCTGGCACTGAGAAAAATTTTTATAGACAAAATCTAGCATATGATCAATTTAAATATTATCTCGCAGGAATTAAAAAAAGAAATCAACACCAAAACGATTTATTTATCTTACAAAAATCTTTTGGCAATAATCTTTATTACCCTCACCTTTTACACCTCTGCTTATCTCGGGTGTTTATTAATTCTGCAAATCCATTTTGTCGAAACCGTCAAGGACACCTCTTTGATAACCCGTGGCAGCGAAAATTACAGCGCACAAGTAAGGCAGCTAAACAGCGCACTTGCCAACATTGAGAGCATTCAATCTGAATACACGAATTGGTCATATCTTTTTGAATTTCTTCATCAGCTATCAAACAAAAATATAAATATTAACAATATCAATGTAAACAAAAAAAATGCAGAAATTTCCTTAAGCGGCATAGCCACCACCCGTGATAGCCTGCTTCAGCTTAAAGAAAAACTTGAAGAGTCAAATTATTTTACGAAGATTAATTTACCGATAAAAAATTTGCTTGAAAAAGAAAATATAAACTTTGAAATTAATTCATCCTTCAAGACTTATGAGTTCAAATAAACTAAAAAACCTTAACTTGAAAAAGAAATTTTCCTATCTTGGCTTTATTTTCCTGGGAGCTTCTTCGCTTATTGTCTATTTTGCCTTAATACCTACCCTAAACGAAATTAAGGTCAAACGGGCGGAAATAGTAACCCAAAAAATTGAACTGGAACAAAAATTAAACAGAGAAAAAAATATGGCCAGCTTGAGCGCCAAGGTAAAAAAAATTGAACCTTTTGCTGACAGATTGGCAGATGTATATATCAATCAAAACCGTGAGTTGGAATTCATAACCACTCTGGAAGGAATCGCCAGCGAAAATAATATTTCGCAATCGTTAAATCTAAGCTTAGACAACTCAAATCCAACTAGCGGCTACAGTACAGTGCCTTTAACAATCAACGCTAGTGGCACATATAATAATCTCTTGGCCTATCTAATTTCTTTAGAAACCATGAAATATTACATAAATGTTACCAGCTGGCAGTTTTTATATAGCGGGACCGTAAGCTCCGGCTCCGTTAACCTTGACACCGGCGAACAAAACCCTCCTCGCACTACACTGCTCTATACCTTGCGATTAGCGGCTAATACATATTGGAAATAAAATCATGAAGCTAAAAATAAAATTTACAATTAAACATATCTTCCGCTATATTTATATAGTGTTAATATTAGCAAATTTTGTCGCCCTATATTTTGCCTTTAATTTCACAAAAAAATATGTTTATCAGGCAATCGTTTTAGACCAAAATGAACTTATACAAGCCAGTCGCAGCGCTGGCAACCTAAGTGTAGACAAATTTGAAGAGATAATTAAAAAAATCGAGCAAAAATCAGTCCATTAGCCCAAAATTTTTGCTTAATTAAAAAATCCTGCAACAGCAGGATTTTTTTAACTGTCATTGCGAAGCGCAAAGCGCTGTGGCAATCCCGTGAAAGAAGCTTTTATCACGGGATTGCCACGAAGCTTCGCTTCTCGCAATGACAGGAAAATTATAGGTTATATGATTTTAAAGCAATCTTTCAATTTTCTTAATATATTTTGAAATACTGTATTCCCCTACTCTGTTTTTCGCGGTCTGGCCGATAATTTTCATTTCTTCTTTATTCATAAGCGCCCACTCAATTTTTTTTATTAAATCTTTCTTGTTACCCGGTTCAAACAGCAAGCCTCCCAGCTCATGAATTAATTCAGTAGCACCCCCGATCCGGCTGGCAATAACCGGCAAACCGCGTGATGCAGCTTCATAAATCACGGTTGGTGAATTTTCGTAACAAAGAGATGGCACAATTAAACAATCCGATTTATTCATTTCTCTCAAAACCATTTCATGATCAAGACTATTGGGAATAATAATATTTCTATGATTTTTACATAACGCCGCCACCTTATTTTTTTCTTCGCCATATCCTATTAAAACCAATTCAATTTCACCTTTTATATTATCGTTAAGATTAATAAAGGCCTCAATTAAAAACTTCGCCCCTTTAGCTTTGTTGAATTGGCCTACAAACAAAAATCTATAAACGTTTTTCTTCGCCACGGACTGATAATCGTTGACAATCTCCACCGGGTTGCGAATAGTTTTAATTTTCGAATTTACGAAAAATCTTCTCTCTTGATGTAAATTTATTAACCACTCTGACGGTGAAACTATATAATCAGGCGATTTTATTAATTTTCGACTTAAATATTGATAAACTATCGCCCAAGGCATACTTAAAACTTTTTCCTGTCCATGGATTAAGAGCCCTGAAGGATATATCATTTGCAGGTCGTGCAAAACCTGAATGTATTTGGATTTACTTTTTCTAATAGCCGAGGGCAAGAGCAAACCCAGACCCTTAAGGTTATGGACAATTACCACGTCCGGCTTTTCGTTTGATAAAATTCTTTTCACCTTAAAATAATTTATCACGTTAAGAGCGTCCCACCAATGCCAAAATAATCTTATGTATAGCGGAAGATGATTTAATTTAGAAAAAATTGAAGTTAGATAATAAACTTTTTCATCTCTAACTATATACTTAGTTTCAGTAGCTATTAAAAAAACTTCATGGCCATTTCGTTTAAAGCCTAGAGACGACAAACTGACAATATTTTCCGCGCCAGCCTTGTGCTGATTGCTATATAAATTATTTATTAAACAAATTTTCATACTTATCTTTTATTTTATCCTCGCTGTATTTATTTAAGGCTAACTCCCGGCCCGCCTTACCCATATTCTTGAGCCGGTTTTTGTTCTCAATCAAACTTTGAATTTTACGCAGTAGATCATTACTATCCCCTGCCAAGGCAAGTAAACCCTCCTTTTCGCTGAAAACTTTTCTCACTCCCGGCAAATCAGTGGCAATTATTGCCACAGCGCAGGCCATTGCCTCAAGTAGTACTAAGCCAAAAGCTTCGTTACTGTTAATAGAAGGCAAAATTAGCAGGTCAGCATTCTGATATTCTTTTATTAATTCATCCTGATCAATATCACCTTTGAATTTTATTTTTTTGTTAAATTTAAATTTTTCAGCTAAATTCTCGTAATATTTCTTCAAATCACCGCTACCGACTACGCTTAGGCGCCATTTATCCCATTTTAAGCCGTTTAAGGCTTTAAAAAGAACATCCAAGCCCTTGAAGTAATGTGCCTTATCCAGACCGCCCACAAACAACAATTCAATATTTTCATCTTGCTTCTTGTTTTCCAGAGGAAAAAATCTCTTGGTATCAACCGCGAATGGCAGTTCGTAAAATTTGTCTTTATGTTTATTATAATAATTCTTGATCTGGCTATGCTTAATATAATCAAAGCTGGCCACGCTAATCTTGTCAGCCATTCTGAATAATGAATTTCTTATCAAGCGAGATGGCAAGCTTAATATTTTTACCCACCAGGGTAAGCCAAGCACATCCATGTGGTAGTGAATAAATAATTGAAATTTTTTCTTAAACAAAATCTTTGCCAGCCAAACCATTTCCGCGGCGCCAAAAAAAGGATAATGCAAGTGCACGATATCGTATCCTTTAAGCATCCAGAGAAGCTGAGGCAGCCAAACTCCATTACCGTATTTAAGCCAGGGCTTAAGCCTGGTCACTTTATAATCTTTAACACAAAAATCCCCTAATCCATAATTAGGGGTAAAAACTGTTACTTTGTGCCGCCTTGACAAATAAGCGCTGTAATCAGCCGCCACATTCCCAACCCCCCCCCTGTAAGGCGGAAAAACACATACTACTTGGGCAATCTTCATGTTATTTTTGCTTCCGCAAAAAGCCGCAACCGCGCCCCACTACGCTAAAGCTACGAGGGGTAAAAATGCGGCACATGCGAATTATGATAATTTATAGTAAAAATATTTTCGCCAGACAAACATTGGGGTGATTGCCACGAGGGCCTGAATAACATCCAGAGTGTTTAAATCGCGGGCAAGCAAGCACGGGATCAACACTATTATCGGCAGTGAAAAAATAAGCATTTCGTCCTTATTCATCTGCGCCCTGCTTATTGCTTTATCTGGGATCTTTGAGCCTTTACTAAAAAACAAATGCCGATGCCAAATATACATCGAACCGCCAAAAACAAAGGTTTGCAAGATATCTATAATGCTTAGCGTTTTATTAAAAAACGGGATCAATAATATAATAAACGAAATTATTATTATCACCCTAGCGTCCCATTTAACCAAAGCCGCGGTCGGATAAATTATTGCTTCTTCGGCTGTACTTTCACGGTCAAGCCGTTTTAGCTCATGCCGACTGTATTTTAATTTGGACAAAAATAATATCCCGAAAATAGCAAATGGAAGAACTGTTTTGATAATATCTTCGGCCAGTTCCAGGCGATCGCCCACAATAAAATAAAAAACAATAAAAGATATTAAAAGAATCAGAAATATGGTCTCAAGAAAATCAAACATCATGTCTTTGGCTTTCATATTCTTAGTCCTTATCTTTATCTTTTAAACTAATAATTCGCGTAATTTTGGTAATCTCTTGATCAAGCTTTTCTTGTCGCAACCTGATTTTAAAAATTAGATAAAACAAGAATACCACGCCCAAATACAGCAGTACATCTATGCCTTGGGCGCTAAAGCCGAGCCGGCTAACCAAACTATCAATATACTTAATAAATACGATTGCCAGACCGGAGAGAGACCAAAAAATCAGCCAAAAAATAAATTCCCCACTCTTTATCTTTTTTCTTTGTTTCTGCCAAATCAAACGCGCTAAAAAAAAGACGATTAATACTAATGCTAAAACTTGCTGCGTCATTTTCTAGTTTATTATTTTAGATATTATTAAATCTTTTATTATTTGGACTCCACCCATACCCCTTCCCTTGCCGCCGAATATGCTTTGCCCAAAATTATTATAGCTGACTGTAATGGGCACTTCTTTTATCTTCATATTTAAAGCAAAAGCTTTAATGATTATCTCACTGCAATGCGCTGAACCATCGTTTTCTATTTGCAGCTGACCCAAAAACTTTTTGTTAAAAGCTCGAAATCCGCTCTGCGGATCACTCAAATTAGCATGCCAAAACAATTTACTGATAATCCTGGCAATCGGAAAAATAACATGCTTTTTCAACCAGGGCATATTACTTGCTTGGCCTAAAAAACGGGAGCCAAAAACAACATCCGCCTCCCCGCTCTTAACTGGTGATATCACCTTATCTATTTCATCAGGCTTAAACTGTCCATCAGCGTCAAAATGAACCACAACATCTGCTTGTTTTTTTCTGGCGTATTGATTACCGGTCTCCAGGGCCGCGCCCTGCCCCCGGTTAATAACATGCCTCAAAACTATAGCTTTTTCTTCCTCTGCTATCCTGGCGGTCCGGTCATCAGAACCGTCGTCAACTACTACAACTTCGTCAACATATTTACCAACGCTTTGAATAATGGAGGAAATATTGTCCTCTTCGTTATAGGCAGGAATTATACAAAAAACTCTTTTGGCCATAAATATTTAATTTAAACCGGGTGTAATTCCTCCAATCGCGTGCTCAACTCCTTTTAAGCCCTTACTGGCCCTAAGTTCGTAAATCGTTTTTTCCAAACCCTTATCAAGGGAGACAACCGGCATCCAGCCAAGCTCATTGCGTGCCTTGGCTATATCCGGAATCAAAAGCGGCCGCATAAAAGCCAGCTCCTTAGAATAAGAAATATCTGACTTTGAACGTATAATCGCAATAATTTTTTTTGCCAGCTCAGTCAAATTAACCCCTACATCAGAACCAATATTAATTGGCCCGCTTAAATTTGACTCCATAAATTTTAACGCGGCATCAACACAGTCACTAACGTAGCAAAATGATGAACTGAATTTATCATCCCCGAATATCACCAGGTCTTTATCATCCAAGGCGTTGTTTATAAAATCCGGGATCATTTGCGAATCATTCAATTTCATCCGCGGTCCGTAAGTCCTGAACAGACGAAATATTTTTGTATCAATCTTAAACTTTTCTTTAAAATTAATCACTAATGACTCGGCAAATCGCTTTCCCTCGTCATAACAACTGGTTGGCGATAAATTATCTACTTGACCAAAATTATTTTCACTTATCTTAATTCCTTGCTTCTCACGCTGGCCATAAATTACCGAAGAAGAAAAATGCATAAATTTTGATTCGTATTTAGCCGCGATATCCAAAGCGTTTTTGGTGCCATAAGCGTTAGTCATTAAAATTTTTATCTTATTTTTGTCAAAATCACGCGGTGACATCGGGCAGGCTAAATGATAAATTTCCTGTACTCCCTGAAACTCAATTTTAAATTTTTGTAATTCCGGTAATCTAGCCAGGTCTATCGGCTGGCAAATATCGTGTTTCACAAATTCAAAATCAGGCTCGGCTAATAGATGGTCAATATTTTTCTCGTCGCCGGTAGAAAAATCATCCAAACATATTACTTTAGAATCTTTAATAAGCTCATCACAAATATGGGATCCAATAAACCCGGCGCCGCCGGTAACAAGCACGTTTTTTTTATCAAAAATTACTTTTTTTGGCATATTGTTTAAATTTATAATTATTTTTTCAACTTTATTGCCGAGACATTTATTCCACCTTCAAATTCTTCTTCAAGCGCAAAAAACGAATGCAGTAAAGTCCCGCCATTCTCAAATATTCTCAAATGCGGAGTGCCGCCCGGCCCGGCTCCGGTAATAATTTCATCCAAACCGTCGTAATCTATGTCGGCGGCCGCAATTTGTACCCCGCCGCGAAAATTCTTATCATAAGCGAAAAACTGAGATTTTATCCGTGCCCGGTTATCAAACACTTTTATATGCGGCCCGCCACCAGGCCCGGGAGCGGTTAAAATATTTGCTTTTCCGCCGCTTCCCTGGATGATCCGAGCCGTACTTACCCTTACCCCGCCGCGAAAATTCTTATCATAAGCGAAAAACTGGCCTTCTACTTTGCCGGAATAATCAAAAATCCTTACCTGCGGCCCGCCACCGTTTCCTGCACCGGTGATTATCTCTTCTCTGCCGTCTCCGTCCACGTCACCTACAGCTACTTGTACCCCGCCGCGAAAATTCTTATCATAAGCGAAAAACTGGCCCTCTACTTTGCCTGTATTATCAAATATCCTTATTTGCGGTCCACCGCCATAACCTGCTCCACTGACGATTTCCTCATCTCCATCTCCGTCCACATCACCGGCCGATACATAAGCCCCGCCCTTAAATACCTCGCCATAAGCTAAAAATTCATTAATAACATTGCCCTTAAAATCGGATATACTTACTTTGCTTTCTTTGCCGGAATATGGCGCGAATAATAGTCTAAGCTCTTTACTGGCTAACTCGTCCTTGGCTTTTTTTACTGCTTCATACACGTTTAAACGTCCGCTGCCAAGCCTACTTAAATATTCGGGGTTTAAACGAAATATATTATCAGTAGTGTCTAAAAGTATGTTTTTTACTTCTCTATACCCCAATCCGGGGTTAATTGCTTGAATTAAGGCAATCGCTCCACTGACCATGGGCGCGGCCATAGATGTTCCGGACCAATAACCATCATAATAATTAATAAATTGTTTATTTTCAAACGACTCGCCCGGAGCATTTACCGTGGTGCTGAATATACT